>DAOOWN010000039.1:0-24790 GCA_035371305.1 Bacteroidales bacterium | reverse complement strand
CGACCTAAAGCATTTTTCTTTGCATTCATACGTTATCAATTATTTTATCTTCGTTGGCTACTCGGGTTAAATTGTTTTTTTGCAATACTTCGCGTGCTAAATTTAGATAACTTATAGCTCCACTACTATTTGCATCGTATAATATAACCGGTTTACCAAAGCTGGGGGCTTCGCCTAGTTTAACATTTCGAGGTATAATACTGGTAAACACCATGTTTTGAAAATGCTTTTTAACTTCTTGCACTACTTGGTTGGATAAGTTCAAGCGAGAATCGTACATGGTTAGTAAAAATCCTTCAATTTGCAGCGAAGTATTTAAGCGACTCTGAATGATTTTAATCGTATTTAAGAGTTTACCTATTCCTTCCAAAGCAAAATATTCACATTGTACGGGTATAATAACAGAATCGGCAGCGGTTAAAGCATTCACTGTAATAAGACCTAACGAAGGACTGCAATCTATTAAGACAATATCGTAATTATCTTTAATTTTTTCAATAGCAGCTTTCATCATTTTTTCGCGATTCGGTTGATTCAGCATTTCTATTTCTGCTCCCACCAAATCAATATGCGAAGGAATTAAATGTAAACCCGGAATTTCGGTTTCGAGAATGATATTTTTGGGTTGGACTTCTTCAATTAAACATTCGTAAATACTTGTTTTTATGTTTTTTAAATCAAAACCTAATCCCGATGTTGCATTGGCCTGAGGGTCGGCATCGACTATTAATACTTTGTATTCTAAAATGGCCAAACTGGCTGCTAAATTAATAGCTGTGGTTGTTTTTCCCACTCCACCTTTTTGATTCGCTAACGCTATGACTTTTGACATGTTTGTAAGTGTTTAGATTTAAACTTGCAAAAATAATCTGAATTTGCCTTTTTACAGCTAAAATAAGCTTTTGTTTTTCAACAATTTTAGGGTCAATGTTAATAACTGAATAGACAAACAAATGATTTATTGCTTTTTACATAAGAGGAACTGAATTCATTTCCGTACAAAAATGATTTACTTTCTCTCAAAATACTCATAAAAACGAACAATCGATTTTATTCCATTGTAAAAATTTTCTAACCTAAAATTCTCATTGGGACTATGAATGGCATCGCTTTCTAAGCCAAAACCCATCAATACCGATTTTATTCCCAAAATCTGCTCAAACGACGATATTATTGGAATGCTACCACCACTCATTGTTGGTATGGCATCTTTTCCATATACATCTTTCAATGCTTTTCTGGCACTTTCTAATGCTTCGAGATCTAAGGGAGTAACGTAAGGTTGGCCTCCGTGTAAAACTTCAACCTTAACCGAAACCGAAGCAGGAGCAATACTCAATAAATAGTCGCGAAGCATTTGTCCCATTTTATGATGATCTTGATACGGAACTAATCGCGAAGATAATTTTGCAAATGCTTTTGACGGTAAAACGGTTTTTGATCCTTCGCCCGAATATCCACCCCAAATCCCACACAAATCCATTGTAGGACGAATTCCGGTTCGCTCAATGGTTGTATATCCTTTTTCGCCCCACAACTGAGCAACGCCAAGCGATGAGATATATTCTTTTTCGTTAAATGGAACTTGATTTATTAACTTACGTTGTTCGCCGGTATATTCTAACACATCGTCGTAATAACCCGGAACGGTAATTCTGCCTTCTTCATCTTGCAACGAAGCTATCATTTTACATAAAACATTAAGCGGATTAGCAACTGCACCACCAAATATTCCGCTATGCAAATCGCGATTTGGTCCGGTAACTTCAATTTGCAAATACGTCAACCCTCTTAATCCCACAGTTATTGATGGTATATCGGGAGCAATCATCCCGGTATCGGAAACCAAAATAACATCGGCGGCTAATCTTTCCTTATTCTCTTCGCACCATTGAGCCATAGATGGAGAGCCAATTTCTTCTTCTCCCTCTATCATAAATTTAACATTGCAATGCAATACGTTGTTTTTAACAAGATACTCAAAAGCAACGGCATGCATAAAACTTTGTCCTTTATCATCGTCGGCACCACGAGCATATATTTTTCCATCCACTATTACCGGCTCAAAGGGATTTGTTTTCCACAATTCTAAAGGTTCCACCGGCATTACGTCATAATGTGCATAAACAAGTACAGTCGGAGCATTTTTATTTATTATTTTTTCGGCATAAACAATTGGATTACCTTTTGTTTCGCATACTTCAGCTTTGTCGACACCGGCTTCTAACAATATGTGTTTCCAATATTCTGCCGTTTTGTACATATCTTGTTTATGCTCAGACTCGGCACTTATAGAAGGAATTCGAATCAATCCGAATAATTTTTCTAAAATAACTTTTTCGTTTTCTTTTAAATAATTTTCAATGGACATCATTTTATTAAACTTTTAAATGTTTTTCAATGTAATTCAACGCTTCTTCACAACTTTCAGTAATAAAAATCAACTGTCTGTCTTTATCAGATATAAATCTAAGCTCCACTGCTTTATCGATAAACGAAATCAGTTCATCAAAATAATGGTGAACGTTTAATAAAACAATGGGCTTTTGTATGTATTTTAGTTGTTTCAAAGTAATGGTTTCAAAAAGCTCTTCTAACGTACCAAAACCTCCCGGTAAAATAATGAATGCCTGACTTCGCTTACGCATTTCGGCTTTTCTATCGGGCATATCCTTTGTAATGATTATTTCGTCATCCGTTTCTGAAGCAATTCCTTCTAAATTTAAGCTTTCGGGTAATATTCCGGTTACTTTTCCCCCGTTTTCCTGTACTTTTGATGCAATAACTCCCATCAAGCCCACTTTCCCTCCACCATGAACCAAATCGTAACCTCTTTTAGCAATCATTTCTCCTAACTGCGAGGCTTCTAGTTTATATTTCACATCGATTTGCTCCGACGAAGAACAAAAAACGCACAATGCCTTTTTATTATAGTTTGGATAAAGTTTAGAAAACTCAAAATCAATACTTTTCATTAAATATTAGCGTTTATTTTTAAAGAATAATTTCATTAATTGTGCAGAAATATCGGCAGATACACCTTTTCTAATTACAGTTTTAGGATGGAATAAGGAGAGTTTTTTCGATTCGGCACCCATTTTTTCATCGCTTGCCCCATAGACAACCGTACCCATTTGAGCCCAATAACAAGCAGATGCGCACATAGGACAAGGCTCTATTGTAACATAAAGCGTACATTCATTCAAGTACTTGCCTCCCATAGCATTAGCAGCTGCTGTAATCGCCTGCATTTCTGCATGTGCAGTTACATCATTCAATGTTTCGGTAAGGTTATGAGCACGGGCTATAATTTTATTTTGATAAACAACTACGGCACCAATAGGAACTTCAGCTTTATCAAAAGCTTTATGAGCTTCTTTTATCGCTTCGTTCATAAAATATGCATCGTCCAACATTTATATCAGTTTTATAGCCAATCATTCTAATTTCATACAAAAATACACAATCAAACCCATATTCACAAATAATACTAACAGAGAATAGAAGGAAAATAATACGGTGTTAAAGGACTACAAATATGATAATATTTAAGATAAAAAGTGTAATTAACAACAACTTAGCGTGAATCTTTTTAGGCAATGTTATCATAACAACAGAAAAAGATACGGCAAGCATCAGGGCTAATAAATATATCAACAACATATTTGATGTTAAGATAATCCACATCCACAGAAGAAGAATAGATATATTAATCCAAACAAAAATTTTGCGGCTTTTTATTTTTTTTAATTCCACTTTGTTATTTAAGATTCTGTTGTAAATAAAAATAGAAAAAATAAAAAACACCACCATCGGATACAAAGAAGATAAGAAAGCTGTCAAATCGAACTTATACGTTGCAATATTTAAATCAAAAACACCTAAAACATGAATATCAAAAAAGAAAAAAATAACAGCATCTAAAATTATATAAGGCAAAATAAAACTTATTAATAGCACCAAGTATTCTTTAAAATAAAAGGGTCGCAAAACGATGATACCGATAACAACAATAAATAAAATGGCAATAAATTCGACATCAATCATAGAAGCTACACCACTAATAAAACCCATGTAAAAAAGCTCGGAAAAAACACGTTGCGTTTCGTAAATATTTACCAGAAGCTTAATAATAAAAATAAAAGCGGGTAAAATAACTATGCTGTTAATAGAAAGAAACGTTGGGGTTAACAAATTAAAAAACAACGTCAGCACAACAGACGGCAATAATATACCTAATACATCTCCAAACTCTTTGCTAATACTCATCAATGCAAAAGTGGTAAGAAAGAGACTTAAATATGAAAACAGAACGCCAGCAATGGGATTAATTGAAAAATGAGACCACCATTCTGGAAAAATTGAACATCGAATAGCTACATCTTGTTCTGCATACATTAAGCTAATAAATAGTCCAAAAATGCCAAACAAAATAACAATCCAAAATTGAAGTGGATTATTGCTGTAAAATATTTTCTGAAACATGATTACTTAAATTCGTAACCTATATCTTTTCGATAGTACATACCATCAAATTCGATATACTGAAGCGAATGATAAACTTTATCGAGTGCCTCTTTCGGTGTTTTTCCGCTATCAACCGTCATGAATACACGTCCTCCGTTTGTTAAAAGCATACCATTACTTTCTTTAGTGCCGGCATGAAATACGAGCGATGTTGTTTTTTCTAAGCCCTTAATTTCTTTGTTTTTTTCATAATTTTCCGGGTATCCTTTTGAAGCAGAAACTACACAAGTATAAAAATCGGGACTCATATCTATTTTCACATCATTCAATGTCCCTTCAAATAACGAATCGAAAACTTCGAGCAAATCGTTTTTTATTCGGGGTATTACAACTTCCGTTTCCGGATCACCCATTCTGGCATTATATTCTATAACATATGGCTCACCGTTGCTTATCAATAAACCAATAAATATAAAGCCTTTATAATTTATTTTTTCATGCAAAAGCCCATATACCGTTCTATGTACAATTAAGTCCTCTATTTTTTTTCGTAATGTATTGTCAATAAAAGGAACCGGCGATATTGCACCCATTCCGCCGGTATTTAATCCAGTATCACCTTCGCCAATTCTTTTATAGTCTTTGGCTTCGGGCAGAATAACATATTTTTCGCCATCGGTTAATATAAAAAACGAAGCTTCTACACCTTCTAAAAACTGTTCAATTACTACCGTTTCGCCGGCTTGTCCAAATTTTCCGTCTAAAATATCTATTAATGCCTGGCAAGCTTCATTATAATCATGAATAATTAAAACTCCCTTACCGGCTGCCAAGCCATCTGCTTTCAACACATATGGAGGTTGAAACGTCTTCAAAAATGAAATTCCTTCCTTTAGTGTTGCTTTTGTAACTATGTGATATTTAGCTGTAGGAATATTATATTTGAGCATAAATTGCTTTGCCCACGATTTACTCCCTTCTAATTTACCGCCTTGCGATAAAGGTGCAACTACCCTGCAATGAATTGTATCGGGATTAGAGATTAAAAAATCGGCTATGCCATTGACGATAGGTTCTTCGGGGCCAACCACCACCATTTCGATGTTATATTGAATGATAGCATTTTTAACTGCTTCGAAATCGAGTGGATTAACGGATAAATTAATTCCCAACGATGCTGTTCCGACATTTCCAGGAGCAATATATAATTTTTTCAAACGATTACTCTGAGCAATTTTCCAAGCAAGAGCATGTTCTCGAGCACCTGACCCCAATATTAATACATTGTATGGGATATTTGCAATTGACATATTGTTGTTATTAATTATTTTGATTTACAAAGTAAATGATAATTCCAATAATAATCAAACCAACTAAAACTGCAAGTGTAATCTTTATCCAGCTATATGGACGTTCGCCTTGCACTTCGCCTGTTTGACCATTGACCATAAATCGATATATTTTTTTCTTGTATCGATAGGCACTAATCCATATTGGCAACAAAATATGTTTAAACGTTACATCGGCATGATGTACGTTCATATGTAAAATCTGTTGATGGTCGCCACCGATGTCTCTTCTTATTTCTTGTCTGATAAAATCATTCATTTTTTCTTTTCCAATTTCAAAGCCTTCTTTTACGTCAACTTGATACGTTTCGGTTCTAAAGCCGCTCAAAAACTGCTCGTTAAAAGGCATTAATTCCTGCAAATTCCATGGCTCTAATTTATCGGTATATTTTTGTGGCAACGATTTGCTTGCTAAAACTAAAATATCGTCGAAATTCAGATATACAGTACCGCTTACCGGTGTCCAACGGGTTCGGGTTACAGTTCTTGTTTTAGTAACGGTCTGTCCGTTTTCAGTAGTTGTATAGGTTTCGGTAGTTGTATAATCATCTCCACGCATACCATTGTAATGAGTAGTGGTTTTACTGTCAAACGTCCAATAAGGAATATAAAGACCTTTTAGCTTTTCTTGTTGAGTAGCATATTTCTTCAAATCGTTCGGAGCAAACCATAATTTACGCAACCATGTTTGAAATTGCGAAAACGCTTTCTTGGCATCTATTTTAAAAGGCAAAACCGACCAAGGTTTTACCACATTTTGAATTTCGGTGTTTTTTATAACTAAAACACTACCGCAAAACGGACAAAGTTCCGACACCACATTGTTTTCAAGGGTTGTTTGAGCCCCACATGCGTTGCATCGTACCGTAGAAATCTGATGCTTGGGCAACGTATCGCTATGTTCTGAAATAAATTTTTCAAAATCCATTTCTTCTATAATGGTAGGCTCTACGTGTATCTCATTTTCAGCTCCACAATTTTCGCATTTTAAACTTGTGGTTCCGGGTGCATATACCAATTTTGCACCACATTGTTTGCATGTAACTTCAGATTGATTGGTTTTCAGAAGTTCATCGTTCATCGAGTTTTCCATTTCAGTTATTTTTTTTTCATTTTTTAATGTATATGGCTATAATTATAAAGACAATATGCAGACCCCATAACCAATAATTTTGCAACGCTATAATAAATCCAATATAAAATATTAAAATGATGACCAGCAACCACATTAACGCAACTTTAAATTTACTAACCGGACGTTCGCCAATAACCTCACCGGTTTGTCCATTAACTAAAATTTGATAAAGTCGGTTATTAAATTTAACGGCGCTTATCCACACCGGCATTAGTGCAAGTTGGTAGTTTAGTTCGAGATGATTATACGATAAGCTACTTACAAAACCTTCGTCGCATCCCGATTTTTCGATCTTTTGAACAACTTTTTGCTCTAATTCGTATTTTATTTTAGATTCGTTATGATGTATTACCTTTTGGGCATTCATTTGTGGCACTTCGGTTGAAAATCCTAAACAAAATAATTCGGAAAAGGGGACTAATTCATTAAAATTCCAACGATTATTCCATGGCTCAGCCACAATTTCGCCAAAATCGGGCATGGTTCTGTCTTTTATTTGTTTTGGGATGGAGGTTGTAGCAACGAGCGCAAGATTTTCAATACGAGTGGTTAATTCTCCGTTTTCACTTGTCCAACTTGTCTTTTTCGAAGTCAGGGATTTTTGGCCGCATTTTCCTTTGTAATTTATATGTGTTTTAGTATGTACAAGAAAATAGGGCACATATACTCCCTTGAGAAAGTCAAGTTGATAAATATATTTTTTAAAACGGCCGGGAGTAAGATAGAGTTTTTTTCGCCATTGTTTTATACTTTCAATAGCATCTGATTTTGAAATTTTAAAAGGAATTATTCCGTCAAAACCAATTCCCGATTTATCAATAACGTTTTTGTTGATAATTATAGTTGTACAATATGGACATTTATCAATAGCTATATTCGATCGGTTAAATTCTGCACCGCACGAAGGACATTTTAGAATATTAAAAGATGTTTTATGGGTCTCTTTTTCAGAAATATCATGCAACGGAACATTGTCCGCAGTAACTTCTATTTTTTCTTCGAACGAACAATGAACACATTTTAAATGTAACGAGCCGGGAATAAATATTAATTGCCCGCCACAATGTTTACATTGAAATGCCATAATTTATGATTACCCTTGTGGTGGGATTGGAGGAGGTATAGCACCAAATAGAGTTTGCAACTCCACAACATTACCGGCTACATCCCAATTTGCCATACCCTGTCGCCAAACTAACGTTTCTTTTGTAAGTTGGTTTTGAACGATCATTTGTTTTAGTGCATTTAAATCAAAAGGTCCTGCTTGCTGTCCGTTTATTACAGCAAAAAATTGTAATTGCGGTGGTACTGGAGGTGGTGTAGTTTGTTGATTTTGTTGTTGATTGTTCTGCTGATTATTCATAGCATTGGCCATTTGATTTGCCATAGCAAAACCCATTCCCATGCCTAATCCGGCTCCCGCCGTTCCCGATGGATTATTAGCAGCGGCCGTCATCGATTCGGCAGCCTGATATTGTGTGTATTTATTTAAATCACCAATAATTCCCATGCTTGAACGTTTATCGAGTGCTTCTTCTACGTTTGGAGGAAGAGAGATATTGGCAATTAAAAATTTTGTAAGGTCAATACCATATTCCATGAATTCGGGTTTAATTTTATCTTCAAGGAATTTGGATATTTCGTCGTAGTTCGATGCCATATCCAGTACAGGGATTTTAGCTTCTCCAATAGCATCGGTAAAACGAGTAACAACAATATTTTTAAGCTGTTCAGTAATTTTATCGGTTGTAAAATTACCATCGGTACCTACTATTTCTTTAATAAATTTTGCAGGATCTTTAATTTTCATTGCATAATTGCCAAATGCACGTATTCGAATAGGTCCGAATTCCGGGTCGCGAAGCATGATGGGGTTCGGTGTTCCCCATTTTAGATCAGTAAAATTTTTAGTATTCAGAAAATAAACTTCTGCTTTAAACGGACTGTTAAAACCGTATTTCCATCCTTTTAATGTAGCTAAAATAGGCAGGTTCTCGGTTGTAAGAGTGTACATACCGGGGTTAAAAATGTCGGCAAGCTGACCTTCGTTAATAAACACGGCAACCTGCGATTCGCGGACGGTAAGTTTTGCGCCGTTTTTGATTTCGTTCTGATAACGTTCAAAACGGTAAACCATTGTATCATTGGTCGGGTCGAGCCATTCAATGATATCAATAAATTCGCCTTTAAGTTTGTCAAAAAGTCCCATAATGATTTTTCTTATTTGGTTTGTAATAATTTTGCAATTCTGTCAATAAATAATATTCCGTTCAGGTGATCAATTTCGTGTTGAAAAATAACTGCAGTAAAATTAGTTGATGATGTCCCTTGAACAACCTCGGTATGATGAGTACCATCCAATAAATCGTATTCAATTCCTACGGCTGCCCATCGCTGCGTTCTACCATTAACTCCAGGAACCGACAAGCAACCATCACCATTAAATAAAATCGTATTGCTGCTGGTCATAACAATTTTAGGATTAAGATATACTTCAAAGGGTTTTCCTGTTTTATCGAGACGTTTTACCCAAATAATATTCCTATTTATTCCTACCTGAGGTGCCGCAATTCCAACACCCGTTGTTGTGGCTAATGCAGCTCTCATTCTTTTTATCAATGTCATTAACACCAGGTCGTTTGAGTCCGGACGAACATCGATACTTTGTTTACGAAGAATCAACGAATCAGAATGAATGGTAGTTAAAAATATTCGCATTGGAATAGAGTCTGCATCACTCATAATAGAGTCAATTTCTTGTCCGGTAAATGCAAGCGGGTCGATAGTGAGTGGCAAAACTCCTCCGCCCAAATGTGTCATGGCATGTTGAACGGTTGCAGCAGTTTGGTTCTCTATCATTTCGCTATGTAAAACTCCTTGTAAGTCGTAATATTCAACAAAAATCAAATTATAACGATCAACATTTGCAGGGTATGCTCCCGGAAGCGTTATACATGTTTCGGCATAAACTGTTGTAGAAGTAGAATGCTGAGTGATTTTTGGGTTTATCATTAGTTCATAAGGACTTCCTGTTTTGTCTAAGCGTTGAACTATAATAATATTTCTATTTATACCTATTTCTGGTGCTGCTAAATTGGTTAATCCTTGATTTTGAAATAAGGTTCTGTACATTCTGTGCACCAAGTAATTGGTTGTGTCATTGTTTGTTTTAACATTTCTGGATGTTTTTTTTAGAATTTGTAATTGTTGCGAATCAAGGGCAGACAAGCAAGTAAAAGGAGTAGTAGAATCGGCACTGAATATGATACTTTTTTCAGCCTGAGTATAAAACAAACTATCTACTATTTTTTGTTCAATTAAATCATTCTGTTTCTTACAATTATAAAAACCAAGAAACGAAACTGAAATTAACGTAAATAAAAAAATAAAACGCATAATTGAATTTATTTAAAACTTGTTCAAATATAGAACATTTTTTTGTATGAGTAAAATATCAATAAAATTTTTTTAATAAAAAAAGAGCGGCATACCCACCGCTCTTTTATATTGATTTTGTTTATTCGCATTTTAATTATTCCAAAAGCTAAAATAGGCATACATTCCATTGGGATACATACCCTCTATCATCACATTTCCTTTTATCTGGCTAAGCATTAATTCAGCTTCTTCGGCTGTTTTAATCGTTTGTTTGTTTATGGCTGCAATAATAAAACCCGGTTTTATTCCAACCGATTTGAGCTTTCCGGGCAAAACTTCAACAACTTTTGCTCCTCCATTTATTCGCAAACGTCTTAAATCATCCGGCGTTGCTGTTTGCAGCTTTGCACCCAATGCTTTGGAATAAGAGCTTTTAATAATATCGGTGGAGTTTTTTGTGTTTTTTAATATTACATCGGCTGTCATTTCTTTGGAACCTCTTAAAAAGCTGACAGAAACACGTTGTCCCGGCTCAAATTGACCTATTTGTTCCTGCAACTGCGGAATATCTTTTACGGGATTGTTGTTTATAGAAACGATCACATCCCCGGGTTGTATTCCGGCATCTTTTGCCGAACCATTATCATACACACCTTGTACATAAACTCCTTGAGTTGTAGCAAGATTTTTTTCTTTTGCCAATTCTTGGTCAACCGGTAAAATATTAACACCTAAATAAGCTCGTTGAACTTCGCCGTATTTAATAAAATCTGAAACTACTTTCTTTACAATATTTGAAGGAACGGCAAATGAATATCCAACATAACTACCCGTTTGCGAAGCTATAGCGGTGTTGATTCCGACCAACTCACCACGAACATTAACTAATGCTCCTCCACTATTTCCGGGATTAACAGCCGCATCGGTCTGTATAAAAGATTCGATGGAAAAAGGAGAATTGATACCAATATTTCGAGCTTTTGCACTCACAATGCCGGCTGTAACGGTACTTGTAAGATTAAATGGATTCCCTACAGCCAAAACCCATTCACCTAAACGCAAATCATCGCTATTGCCAAACGATAAATAGGGCAAATTGTCGGCATCAATTTTAAGCAATGCAATATCTACAGACGGATCAGTTGCTACAACCTTAGCAGGATACGACCGCTTATCGTACAATGTAACCTCAACATTCTCAGAATTATTAATAACATGATTATTGGTTACAATGTATCCGTCAGATGACACACAAACCCCCGAACCTACCGGTAATGTTTGCGAATAATACTGTGGTTGTGAATTACCAAAAAAGAAGTCGAAAATATTGCCCGAAGCATATTCAACTTTCGTTTTTACGTGTACTACTGCTTTAACCGATAAATCGGCAGCCGAAGTTAAATCAATGGCATCGGAAGGTAATGCCCTATTAGCTGCAAATTGAAGAGGAGCTTGATTTTGATCGGTTAAAGTTGTTTTTGTAAAATGTGGCTGAATCCATATAATATCAGCCAAAACAGCTATAAATGCACCTGCCAAAGCAGTTAACACAGGAATAATTAGCTTTTTCATATCTTTACATTTTTAGGTTATTTTTTCGTTAACTTTGCAACAAAATAAACGCCTTTTTGCAAATCATATGTTATTTTGTATTTGAGGTTTAAAATTAATTAACGCAATTTAAAATGATTTTACAATTCTATAAATATCACGGCGCCGGCAACGACTTCATAATCATAGACTTGTACAAACAAACAATCGAATTATCAAACGACCAAGTAGCATTTTTATGCGACCGACATTTTGGCATAGGTGCCGATGGACTTATGCTAATTAAGCCCCATGGAGAATATGATTTTGAAATGGTTTACTATAATTCGGACGGAATTCCGGCTACTATGTGCGGTAATGGTGGACGCTGTATTTCTTTGTTTGCTTTTAAAATGGGTTATATACAAAACGAAACCACATTTTTAGCGTCAGATGGCATACATCAGGCTAAAATAATTAATGAAATGCTTGTTAAGCTTAAAATGCAGGATGTAACCCAAGTACAAAAATTGGATGATGGTATATTTATGGATACCGGCTCACCACATTTTGTAACGTACAACTACCCATTAAGTAATTTAAATGTAAACGAATTAGGAAAAAAGATTCGTCACGAAGAGCGTTTTGGCATGGGTGGCACTAACGTCAATTTTTGTGAAACCATCAGTGATTACAAGCTTAAAATCCGTACCTTCGAGCGAGGTGTTGAAAACGAAACATTAGCATGTGGAACCGGTTCAGTAGCTTCGGCAATAGCATACTGCTTAAACAAAGAAGACGGAACATATCAAGTAGAATTAAAAGCGTTGGGAGGCAATTTGTTTGTAAATCTAACCAAATCCGGAAAAACATTTACCAATATATGGTTAAGTGGCCCCGCTACTTTTGTTTTTGAAGGAACTATAAAAATATAATACATGTTAACATTAGCTTTTGTAAGACATAGTATAGCCGAAAACACTGAACACACACACGATGATTTCAACAGAAAACTTACTGAAGAAGGAATTGAAAGAATCCGACTTGTTTTACCAAAAATTCCGAAATCCTTTTTACAAAATGCATTTTTCTTACATAGTCCTGCTATTAGATGCGTACAGACAGTAAATTATTTTGCATCATATTTTCAGATAGCAAATGAACAAATAAAGGAACATGATTTTCTTTTTTCTTGTTTTAGGGAAAATGGATTTTTCTATTTCTTGGAAGAAGAAGCCGCAAACAAATCAAATGTATGGATCTTTGGCCATAACCCAATGCTGTCAAATCTCTGTGATGCCATACTCGGCAAAAAATTCTATTCCTTACCCCCCTGCTCTGTTGTCGTTTTTAAAAGTTTTGCACAAAATTGGGTTGATATTCAACCCGAAAACACAAAATTAGAATTATTTATCAATCCCCATCAATTTGATTGATAACGGTCAGATTTTTTTTAAAATTTCATTGTTAATTTTGCCATAAATTCAAACGAAAAGCATATGCAAAATAAAATAATCAATGTAACCAACAATGTTAAATGGATTGGAATCCAAGATTTTGATATTGTAACCTTTGACATTGTAATGGAGACACAATACGGCACAACGTATAACTCCTACTTTATCAATGCAGAAAAAAAAGCAATTATCGAAACGGCTAAAGAAACATTTAAAGACGATTATTTGGCAAAAGTTCAACAAGTGTGCAATCCGTCCGAAATTGAATACATTATTTTAGACCACACCGAACCGGATCATGCAGGAAGTTTACGCCATTTATTACGCATTGCCCCTAATGCAACAGTAGTTGGAAGCGGAAACGCTATTCGTTACCTTCAAGATATGGTGGATATTCCATTCAAATCATTGATTGTAAAAGACGGCGACACGTTGTCGTTAGGCAACAAAACCCTGAAATTTATTGCTGCACCCAATTTACACTGGCCTGATTCTATTTATACATATCTTGAAGAAGACAAATTATTGTTCACTTGCGATTCGTTTGGAGCACATTTTTGCCACGATAATATTTTTGATGACGAAGTGCCTAATTATGACGATGCGTTTAAATATTATTTCGATGTAATTCTAAAGCCTTACAGCAAATTTATGCTAAAGGCTATAGAAAAAATAAAACACCTTGAAATATATGCCATTTGCACCGGACATGGACCAATTTTACGCACAAATTGGAAACAAATTATTGAAAAAACAGAAAAATACGCAAAAGAATATATCGAACAAACATCACATCAGCAAAAAACCATCCTCATTACCTATATATCGGCATATGGTTATACAAAGAAAATGGCAGAAGCACTGGCTAAAGGTGCAAAAAATATTGAAAACACAAAAGTTATAGTTTCCGACATCGAAAAAATTGATTTAGGTGAATTAGATTCGTTGCTAACCTTGGCAGATGGTATAATGATTGGTTCGCCTACCATTAATCAAAACACTCTCATGCCTGTATATAAACTTTTTGCTTTGATAAATCCCTTACGCGACAAAGGTAAATTGGCTATGGCATTTGGAAGTTATGGTTGGAGCGGTGAAGCTGCAAGAATAATAAATGCAACACTACAACAACTGAAACTGAAACTTTTTAATGATGGCATAACGGCAAAATTCAGTCCTTTTGATGAAAGTCCCTACATTGAAGCCGGTCAACAATTCGCCTTACAACTTCAAAAAGCTGAAATAGCTGCTGAATGAAAAAAAAAGACCCACATAGCGCATTAAGGGTTCAACAGGGGATAGAACAGCCCCCAAACCTTAATCCATACTTAAATAATTCGCAACGTAAAAAGAAAACATTAAGCCTCGAAGAATATATTGAAGGCATTAAAAATGGTAATCGAACCATTCTAAGCAAAGCCATTACACTTATCGAAAGCACATTGCCCGAACATCAGCTTTTATCTCGCCAAATTGTGGAAGCCTGTCTTCCTTTTTCTGGAAATTCCATAAGAATTGGTATAACCGGAGTCCCGGGTGTTGGAAAAAGCACCTTTATTGAATCATTTGGGCAAATTATTATAAAAAAAGGACACAAATTGGCTGTTTTAGCCATTGACCCGAGTAGCGAACGCAGTGGAGGAAGTATATTAGGCGATAAGACCCGAATGGAAACATTAGCAATAGAACCCAACGCATTTATTCGGCCAAGTCCATCGGGTTGCAACTTGGGTGGAGTAGCCCGTAGAACCCGTGAATCCATCATTCTATGCGAGGCTGCCGGATTTGATGTTATTTTCATTGAAACGGTTGGAGTTGGACAATCCGAAACCGTAGTACATAGCATGGTTGATGTATTTCTTTTATTGATGCTTGCCGGTGCCGGTGACGAACTTCAAGGAATAAAACGTGGCATCATGGAAATGTCGGATATTCTGGCTATTACCAAAGCCGATGGCATAAACCAACGAAAGTGTGAAGTCGCTGCACGTGAGTATATGAACGCATTGCAATATATGCCGTTGCCGGAATCGGGGTGGAAACCGAAAGTTCTTACCTGTTCGTCCGTTACCGGTTTAGGAATGAACGAATTATGGGAAACACTGCAACACTATTTTGAGTTTGTTAAAAAAAACAACTACTTCGAACAACGCCGACATCATCAATCAAAATACTGGATGTACGAAACAATTTCGGATCTTCTTAAAGAACATTTTTATGGTACGAAAGCCATAAAAGAAATGTTAGCTAAAATGGAACAAGATGTTATTCAAAATAAAATAAGCTCCATTGCTGCTGCCGAGAAAATTGTAAACAGTTATTTCAGTGTTTTTAAAAGATAACTAAATCTATATCTCCCCCCTATTGTCAAAAAGTTGATTTAAAACTGCATAAAATCATTCTTTTTATTTAAATGAAATTATAGTTTTGCAACCAAATACGACAGTATAATGTTTGCATTATTATCATATTTAATTAAGCTCAATCGAACAAGCTTATTTTAAGCTTTCTATCTAACCTTATTACCTTTTATTTATTAACTTAATTAATTATTTTATGGAAAAGTATTATATATCTTCCAAACCATTGGATTTTGAAACAATAGAAAATATTTTAAAAAACAATATTCAAATAGACTTATCTGAAAAAGCCATCGAAAGAATAAATCACTGTCGTCATTACTTGGACGAAAAAATAAAAAATTATAAAGAACCCATTTACGGTGTTACAACCGGCTTTGGTGCATTGTGTAATGTAAGCATTTCGTACGATGAACTTGCAACCTTACAAAAAAATTTAGTAATGTCGCATGCCTGCGGTATGGGCGATGAAGTACCGCAAGAGATTGTAAAGCTGATGATACTGCTCAAAATTCAATCACTTGCTCAAGGACATAGCGGTGTACAATTGATTACCGTACAGCGATTGGTTGACATGTTCAACAACAACATTATTCCTGTCGTTTACCAATTAGGCTCACTTGGCGCTTCAGGCGATTTATCGCCCTTAGCTCATTTATCTTTACCTTTACTTGGATTAGGTGAAGTATATTACAATGGACAAAAATATCCAACCGAACAAATCTATCAACAACTCAATTGGAAACCCATAGAACTTAAATCAAAAGAAGGATTGGCTCTTTTAAACGGCACCCAATTTATGGCGGCTTACGGAGTAATGACGGTAATAGAAGCTTTTAGGATTTCAGAATTTGCAGATGTTATCGGCGCACTTTCTTTAGATGCTTTTGATGGCAGAATAGAGCCGTTTCATCCTCTTATACAAGCTATACGCCCACATAAAGGACAAGAAATAACAGCTCAACGTTTTAGAGAATTATTAAGCGACAGCGAAATAATAAAACAATCAAAAACACACGTTCAAGACCCCTATTCGTTTCGTTGTATTCCACAAGTGCATGGAGCTTCAAAAGACACCATTGAGTATGTTGCTAACGTGATAAACAGAGAAATCAATGCCGTTACCGACAATCCAACCATTTTCCCTGATGAGGATCTTATCATTTCTGCCGGAAATTTTCACGGTCAGCCATTGGCTATTTCGCTCGATAGTTTAAGTATTGCTTTGGCAGAAATAGGAAATATTTCTGAGCGTCGAACCTATCAACTTTTAAGCGGAAAACGAGGACTCCCTCCGTTTTTAGTTGCTCACCCGGGATTGAATTCGGGTTTTATGATACCTCAATACACAGCAGCTTCCATTGTTAACCAAAACAAACAATTGTGCACACCCTCTTCGGTTGATAGCATTGAATCGTCTCAGGGACAAGAAGACCATGTAAGCATGGGAGCCAATGCAGCAACCAAAGCATATAAAGTAGCTCTAAACACAAAACGCATTCTAGCCATTGAACTTTTCAATGCTGCTCAGGCAATGGAATTCCGCAGGCCTTTAAAAACAAGCTCAATTTTAGAGAAATTGCTTCAGCACTATCGCCAAGAGGTTAATTTTATTGAAGAAGATGAAATTATGTATCGTTTAATGAACAAAAGTGTATCTTTTATAGACAATTATAACTTACTGTAATTTATTCTTTATTAAATAAAATGGGCTTTGATATTCGTTTGTTGGCGGTTATCATTGTTACATAATAGATCCCGGTACTAAATAGTTGTTCGTAAACAGGAACTATTTCCTGCATAGAGGTTAATTTTACCTTTTTTGATAGAAGTTGTTGACCTAACACATTGGTAAAGAGCAATTCGTATGTTTTATCGGGTTCACCTCTTACAATAATCGAAAATGGACTTTCGCCCGAATTAATCGGCAAAATATCCTCTACATAACTTTGATTTTGGCAATTTGCAGATACAATATTTGAAAAAGTAACCTCACCATTGTTGTCAATTTGCTTAATTCGATAATATGTTTGATTAAACGGACTATTATCAACCACCGAATAGCTGTTTATTTGGTTTGATGTGCCATTGCCATTTATAAATTGTAAATTAAACCAATTATTGCCATCGTTACTTTTTTCTAAATAAAAGCCGGCATTATTTATTTCGCTGGCTGTTTGCCAAGTTATATAAACAATTCCTTCTATACAATTCGCATTAAACGACAAATATTCTACAGGTAAAGGGACTGTTGTGCTTGCTAACGTTATTAAGATATAATTAAGCATAATGGGGTTTGAAGTAGTTGAGCTTGATACGTAATCCGAAGCAATAACGGGAGTTGTGCTTCGTGGTTCCCAATAAATGGGATTGGTAGAACCATTCCAGTACTGAACTTGCTGAAACATTTGCAAATTTGCTTCAGGATGAACATTTAATTCTGCAACTCCAGCCGATGGATTTGTACCATCCACAAAATAATAAAAATTGTTGATCGTTAGCTGCCGCATTGTTGTTGGTATGATACGGTAATAGCGATAAGCACTGTAATTAGATGTAAAACTTCCGCTACCTTGCTGCTTAAGATGTCCCCTTCTAATTTCGGTTGAACCAAGCCCTCCACCAACCGGAGTAAAGTTTAATCCTAAATTAGCCACATTGCCTGATGGGTCGGTTCTTGTTGTAGTTAAATATCCTGTACCTTCGCCCTCTGATGTTCCATTGGTTGCCTTTATCCTTTTATCGTAGCTCTCATTTGACAAAGAAGCTGTTGAACTCAGTGTTATATTATAATTTCTAAGATCTAAGTCACCGCTTTCCATATATATTTGACTGCTAACTTGTTGGTGTTGTGCTAAATAAACATCAGCAGCCGTCTTTGCAATACGCATATTATAAAAAGGAGTAGGCTGCGAACCTCCAATATAATTGGTTGTGCCCCCGATAAACTTGGTTGTATTATTTGTCAACGTTAAGTTGGCAGTAGAATTATTGTTAATCCAATGGCTGTTGTTTAAAACAATATAACCGGATGTTCCGGAGATAAGCCTTCCGCCATCAATTCTTAAATAACCTTGACTAAATAGCTCAAAACAAAAAAATTGAATCAAAAGATAAATAAATATTCTCATTTTTTGTAATTTTGAATTTATACGAAGATAACTACTTTTGGGTTATAAAAAAAATAATATTAGGTTTATTTTTACGTACATATATAAAATAATGGCATTTGTAGAGAATTTTGAGGTATGAAAAAAATTGCTATCCTTTTGGTTGAAAATAAAGAATCGTTATCTGAAATAAGTCAATTAGAACCGGAAGTTAACCCTTTACCTTACCTAAAAAAATACAGTGCTACCCTTTTCCCATTGTCAAAAAAGAATGCAATTCAGCAATTAACAACTATTATAACCCAATTTGATGTATTTTTAAACCTGTGTGATGGTGCTATAGGTGATGATAGACCGGGCATTGAAATCGTTCAGTTTCTCGAAAAACACAAAATTCCTTTTACCGGTGCATCTTCATCATTTTATGAACCCAGCCGCGCCGACATGAAAAACGCTGCTAGTAAATGCAAAGTAAATGTACCCAAAAGTTTTTTTATTTCAGACTTAAATCAAATTGACTCGTTTAACCTATCATTCCCTTGTATTGTTAAACACCCCAATAGCTATAGCAGCATTGGCTTAACAAAAAAATCGGTTGTTTACGACATTGAATCATTAAAGGAAGAAGTATCTGAAAAAATTCAAAAATACAATGCTGCACTAATCGAAGAATATATTAGAGGTGATGAATATACTGTTTTAATAGCATCCAAATCGAAAACGGAAACGATTGTGTTTTTTCCGGCAAAAATTATTTTTCCGAATGGTGAAGAATTTAAGCACTTTTCATTAAAATGGGAACAACATTCAACGATGAAATATATTCCATGTTCTGAGCATGTTCTTGCACAAAAACTAATGGATTATAGCGATCGTATTTATAAAGAAATGAAAGGCAATGGCTATGCCCGATTCGATTATCGTGTTGATAATAATGGCAACATCTTCTTTATTGAACTTAACCCCAATTGCAGTCTTTTTTACCCTCCCGAGAATGCATCAAGTGCCGATGAAATATTGGCATTTAATCAAAACGACAAACAAACATTTGTTGATATTATTTTGCAATTTGCCTTGCAACGTTTTTAACTTTTTTCGAGTCATATATGCAAAACCTTATTATTATTGCTGTCAAAACATTATTTTTGAAGTTCCTAAAAAATGTAAAGAATGAAATATTTTATTGAAACTTACGGATGCCAAATGAATGTTGCAGACAGCGAAATAGTTTCTTCCATATTAGACAAATCGGGATACACAAAAACAAACAACATCGAAAATGCCGATATAATTCTTGTTAACACATGTAGTATTCGCGAAAATGCTGAAACAAGAGTTAGAGGACGAATAAGTGTATATAAAAAACATAAAAAACAACGAAATGCCCTAGTTGGTGTCTTAGGTTGCATGGCAGAACGGCTTAAAGAAGATTTGATAAATCAAGAAAAAACCGTCGATATTGTTGTAGGGCCGGATTCGTACCGACTTTTACCTCAAATGATTGAAGAAGCACTAAATGGAAGGAAGATAGTACAAACAATTCTATCTGACGATGAAACTTACGAAGACATTCTTCCGGTTAGATATGATAATAATGGAGTATCAGCCTTTGTTTCAATAATGAGAGGTTGTCAAAATTTTTGTTCATATTGTATCGTCCCCTATGTTAGAGGTATTGAACGGAGTCGCAACCCCGAAACTATATTAAACGAAATAAAAGACATCTTAGAAAAAGGATTCAAAGAAGTAACACTAATCGGACAAAATGTTGATTCATACATATATAATAAAACAAATTTTGCTGGTCTATTAGACATTGTAGCGAAAGAATTCCCTTTAATGCGCATACGCTTTAGTACAAATCACCCCAAAGATTTAAGCGACGAAGTTTTAGAAGTCATGTCGCAATACCCAAATATTTGCCATCATATCCACTTACCCGTACAATCGGGAAGCAATCATATGCTTCAACTTATGAATAGAGGTTATACACGCGAGTATTATCTCGATCGCATACGTGCCATTCGGCATTTTATTCCCGACTGTGCTATTTCTACCGATATTATGGTTGGCTTTTGCGATGAAACCGAAGAAGATCACCAACAAACGCTTTCGCTAATTAAAGAAGTCGAATACGATTTTGCATTTATGTTTAAATACAGCGAACGAAGCGGAACTTATGCGTCCAAAAACATGAAAGATAACATTGACGAAAAAGAAAAAATAAAAAGACTTAACGAAGTTATTGACTTACAAAATAAAATCGGACGAATTTCAAAACAAAAAGACGTAGGCAAAACCTTTGAAGTTTTAGTTGAAGGCAAATCGAAAAAGTCGGAAAAGGAATACATGGGAAGAAACTCCCAAAACAAAGTAGTTGTATTTCCTTCATCAAGACCTATAAATATTGGAGAATTAGTACAGGTAGAAATTGAAAAATACACCTCAGCTACACTAATCGGAAAATTAATTGAATAAAACATGAGTCAGATTAACGATTTTAGAGATTTTCGTTCTCGAATGAACGACAGGATTTTAAAAGCAGATAATAAAGTTATCAAAAGAATTTATAGTGTAGATACATTAACTTACGAAGATGGTGCTCTGAGTAAAAAAACAAAAGAAATGTTGGGACTTGTAAGTTCGTTAGTGCTTCGATGCGATGATTGTATAAAATACCATCTTGAACGTTGCTATGAATTAGGTGTTACAGACGACGAACTTTTTGAAATTTTTGCAGTTGGTAATGTAGTTGGTGGAACCATTGTTATACCACATATGAGAAGGGCTGTTAACTACTGGGACGAATTAAAAAAAGAAAATATTAAATAATTTAACGAAAATATTCAAATTTTAAAATAAATGATTAATTTTAACCCAATGTTTAACCTAAAAAATGTTTTTTATGATTAAAAATCTAAAATTTTATTTTGCAATTTGTGCTATTGTGCTATTATATGGCATTCAAGCACTTATGGCTCAAACCATCGATCGCTATGCCTTGGATGGAGCCATTTATTTCAAGTTTAAAGACAACGCTCCTATGAATTTCTCAGTTAAAGCAGGTAAAGTTTTACCTGAAAATATTCCATTTTTGAGCGAAATTAAAGACAAATACAGTATCGTTTCTGTGAGAAACACTTTTTGGCAAACTACAGAACCAAAACTTCATCGCATTTTCAAGGTACAATTCAATAAGAAAGAAATGGTTGAACAATTAATTCGTGATATCGCTTCGCAACCCGAAGTTGAATATGCCGAAAAAGCTCCTTACTTCCCTATTCGTTTTACCCCCAACGATTATGGCACAACAGCTGGGAACAACTGGCACTTAACAAAAATTAGTGCTCAGCAAGCATGGGATATTACACATGGTAGTGCTAATGTTAAAGTAGCCATTGTTGATAATGCCATCCAAGTTGGACATTCTGACCTGGCTTCTAAAGTTGTAGCAGCCATTGATTTAGGCGACAACGATAGCGATCCTACACCACCATCTAATACGGATGTTTGGTCACATGGTACACATACTTCAGGTTTAGCAGTAGCCGCTACTAATAACAGCAATGGAATTTCATCTATAGGATTTGACTGCAGTCTAATAGCTATTAAAGCAGGTGCCGATGCCGATGGCGGTCAAGGCATTTCAGCTATGTTTGAAGGTATTACATGGGCAGCAGACCACGATGCCGATATTATCAGCATGTCATTTGGCGGACCTTCTTACTTCCAAACCATGCAAATGATTATTGATTATGCTTACAATAAAGGTTGTGTTTTAGTTGCTGCTGCCGGTAACAATGGCGATGGTTCCGAAGACCAAAATAATGTTAATTATATCGGTTATCCAGCTGCTTGCAACCATGTAATTGCCGTTGGTGCTACAAATGGAAACGATAAAGCAGCTTCTTTCTCAGAATATGGAACATGGATAGACGTTATGGCACCGGGTGGTTATCAAAACGATGGTGGTTTATTGGATATGATTCTAAACAATTCTGTATATAGCTGCTATGCCGGTAATAGTTACGGAAAAATGCCCGGCACTTCAATGGCTTGCCCTATTACAGCCGGTTTATGTGCTCTTATGAAAGCAGTGGACCCCAATATTTCGGTTGACAGATTGACCTATTTCTTAAAAGCTTCCTGCGATAACATTGAATCGTTGCAAGATGCTAATCATCAAGGAATGGTTGGAGCTGGTCGTATTAATGCCTTCAAAGCAGTAAAAATGGTTCAAGACAGCATGCAATCAGTATATGCTAATTTTACTTGCTCAGGCAACTTTATCAATGCCGGTGGTCATGTTAACTTTACAGACCAATCTGTTGGTAATGTTACATCTTGGAATTGGTCTTTCCCCGGTGGAACACCATCTACTTCAACACAACAAAATCCGCAAAACATTACCTATGATACTCCTGGAACTTATACCGTAACATTAACCGTTTCTGACGGAACACAAAGCAGCACTGAAACCAAAACTGCTTATATTACCGTTCAGCAACCCGCTAATACTGCATGGATTGAACAAGCCAGTGGATTTACAACCATGTATCGTGGTGTGTACAATATTTCTATTGTTAATGATACGATTGCTTGGGCAACTGCCGTTGATGGCACCAATGGCTCTCCTGTAAATGAATTCACCAAAACACTGGATGGTGGTAACCTATGGACACCCGGTACAATTTCTGCTCCGGCTGGCTTAGCTCCGGCTAACATTTCTGCTGTAAGCGACTTAAAAGCATGGGTATCAGAATACCCAACTTCAACTGCAGGTGGTAAAGTTTATGCAACTACAGATGGTGGAACAACTTGGGTTAATCAAAATAATGCAAACATGTTTACAAACTCTGCAAGCTTTTTAAATATTGTTCACTTCTTCAACGAAAATGACGGATTCTGCATGGGTGATGCAGTTAATGGATACTTTGAAATATACTACACTCACGATGGCGGTGCTACTTGGACAGCTGTTGCAACATCTAACATGCCAGCTGCACAATCCGGCGAAATGGGCTGGACCGGTGTTTACGATGCTTATAATAATATTGCTTGGTTTGGAACCAATAAAGGTCGTATATTTAAAACTACCGATAAAGGTGAAACATGGACTGTATTAACACCCGGTTTAACAGACATTCAAAAAGTAACATTTAACAACGAAATGAACGGTATTGCACAACAAATAGTTTACAATACTTCTACCGGTGCTATCACTACACTTACCATGAAAAAAACCACAGATGGTGGAGCAACATGGACAAGCGTTACACCAGGTGCCAACTTCTGGAAATCTGACATTTGTGCCGTTCCCGATTTGCCTGGTAAATTTTACTCAGTAGGTACCGATGGTGCTGCTTCCGGTTCTGCTAAATATGGCAGCTCATATTCACTTGATTTTGGTGCAACTTGGACACCAATTGATACCGGAGTTCAATATATTAGTGTTGAATTCTACAGTGATCAAACCGGATGGGCAGGAGGATTTAGCACTAATGCAACAACTAGCGGAGTATTTAAATGGGATTCTCAAACTCATGTAAGTCCGATTGAAAATGTTGTAAATGTTAACATTTATCCTAACCCTGCTTCTGACTTTGTAACAATTGAATCAAGTGAAAATATTCGCTCTATCCAAGTTATTAACCAACTTGGTCAAGTAATGGTAGATCAAAACATTCAAACAACAAAATCCACCATTAACACAAATTCGCTCAACAAAGGTCTTTATCTTTTAAAAGTAAATACAGATAAAGGTTCAAATATCTACAAAGTTATTGTTAAATAACAGTAAACTTAATAAAATAAAAAAGGCTGCATAAATTTGCAGCCTTTTTTTATACTCTAAAAAAAATGGCTTTTAACATTTAAGTTAAAAGCCATTTTTATCTAAGTCGGGGTAGTCAGACTCGAACTGACGACCCCCTGCTCCCAAAGCAGGTACGCTAGCCAACTGCGCTATACCCCGTTTTTATTTTGCTGATGGACATCCATTTTG
>DAOOWN010000038.1:0-25471 GCA_035371305.1 Bacteroidales bacterium | reverse complement strand
GTGGGACAGGTGGTTATCCTCCCTATACATATTCATGGGATCATGGATTGCCCTCATTACCAAATCAAACAAACTTATGTGCAGGTATTTACAATATAACCATTACCGATGATAGTACTTGTCAACATTGGACTTCGATAGAACTTTTAAATCCACCGGTATTACAGGACTCTGTTCAAATTTTGCAAACAATTTTATGTAATAGTGATTGCAATGGTTCAGTAGCTGTATTCCCGTATGGAGGTACTTCGCCATATTCATTTAGTTGGGACGACCCATTATTATCCGGCAACGATACACTGCAATGGCTTTGTGCAGGTATTTATCATGTTACCATAACCGATGCGAATGGATGTTTGAATTTTGATTCGGTTCAGCTTGCAAATCCCCCCGTTTTACTTGCATCAACAAGTATAATACAACCAATATCTTGTTATAATCAATGTGATGGGAAAGCAGATGTTACCATTCAAGGCGGAATGCCACCCTATACTATTTTATGGTCTAATGGTGATATATTACAACAAGCCGATAGTCTTTGTGCCGGATGGGTTTATGTAACCGTTACGGATGTTAATCTTTGTCAGGTTGTAGATTCGATTCAGTTTATTCAGCCGGATTCTATCACGATTAGTTTTATCACAACGGCTGCTTCGTGCGGGGGAAATAATGGAACCGCTACTGCAACTGTAGTTGGTGGCACGCCTCCCTACACTTATCAATGGGATGCCAATGCTCATAATCAAACAACCGACATTGCCGATTCACTTAGCGTAAATATCTATTTTATAACGGTAACAGATGGTAATGGTTGTTCAGCCGTAGCGAATGTTGCAATAATTGACACTTCTAATTTAACATTGAACATTACCGATGTTCATAATATCACTTGTGCAGGAAGTTGTGATGGTAGTGCAACTGCAAGTGTTACGGGTGGCTATCCTGCTTATACTTACTTATGGAGTACCATACCGCCTCAAACCGACTCGGTGGCTATTAATCTTTGTGTCGGAACGTATACAGTAACGGTGGTAGATGATAGTTTGTGTTCCCGAGTTGGCATGATAGAAATTACCGATGTGGACATTCTTCAAGTTCATGATTCTATTGTTCCCATTTCTTGTTCGGGATTGTGTGATGCAAGCATAATTCTTATTCCATCCGGCGGAACACCACCTTACGTAACTTATGCTTGGTCAATTCCGGGCGAAACGGACTCTATTGCTTCGGGTTTATGTTCGGGAACCTATTACTATACAGTTACTGATGCAAATAATTGCGTGGTGAGTGATAGCGTTACTATTACAGATCCGGGAGCAATGTCAGTATCCTTAGATATACTACATGCAATACTTTGTCATAATGATTGTAACGGAAGTATCGGAGTTTCTGTAATAGGTGCTTTAGGACCCTATACCTATCAATGGTCAAACGGCTCAACCGATTCTGTTTTGGTTGATTTATGTGCTGGAGTTTATGATGTTACTGTAACCGGTATAGGTGGATGTTCGTCAACTTCGAGCATTACGCTGATAAATCCGGATTCCTTGCAAGTAACCTTTACCAATATTATTCAGGTAAATTGTGGTGGTGATTGCAGTGGTAGAGTAACAGCTCTTGTTAGCGGAGGCACTTCACCATACACCTATTTATGGGATGCCAATGCAGGTAATGCAACCACGCCTACGATCGACTCGTTATGTGCTAATCTTTATTTTATTACAATTACCGATAATAGCGGGTGTTCGTTAACCTCCATGTTTGAAGTAACCGATACCTCTCATCTTGAGCTTCATATTCTCGATTCCAGTATGGTTTCTTGTTATGGACGTTGTGATGGTTGGGCTATGGCTCAGGCTTCGAATGGCTTTGCTCCATATTCCTATGCTTGGAATACAACGCCCCCACAATTTGATGGACATGCTGTTGACTTATGTGCCGGAATGTATATTGTAACCGTTACAGATGATAGTTTATGTTCCCGTGTTAGAGCAATAACAATAACACAACCCGATAGTTTGTACATAAAGATTATAGATAGTCTCTTAATACAATGCAACGGAAGTTGTACGGGAGCTATTACGGTATCAAATATTGGTGGAACAAGTCCATATGTATTTCAGTGGAATACGTTGGCAACAGATACCACAATTACAGGTCTTTGTGCAGGGTTATATACGGCAACGTTAACAGATGCTCACAATTGTATGGATAGCATACATTATTTTGTTACTGAGCCAACGGCAATAGATGACAGTACAAATGTTATAACATCTCTTTGTGCACAAGGAAGCAATGATGGTTCGGTAACGTTAATTGTAAATGGAGGAAATCCACCTTATCAAATACAATGGAGTACGGGCGATACCATAGCTCAACTTGACAGCCTTGCTTCGGGAACCTATTATTATACGATTACCGATGCCAATGGCTGTATAAAACAGGATTCTGTTTTAGTAAGTCCAATGATTGTTGTTCATGCTACGGCAAAGAGCGATACAACCATTTGCTACGGTGATTCCGTTCAAATATTTGGATTTGGCGGTGCTGTTTACTTCTGGACCCCGGGAACAGGATTAAGTGATAGTACGCTGTTTAATCCGATTGCCAGACCAACAGTTACTACTACCTATTATTTTAATGTTTTTGACAGTATTTGTTTTGATGTAGATTCTGTAACCATAGGTGTTTATCCGCAAATAACAGTTGATGCGGGTGTAGATCAAACAATTTTATACGATCACTCAACAACGTTAAACGGAACTTGTTCAGATCCCAATGCTACATTCTTGTGGATTCCTGCTACCGGACTCGAAGACTCATCAAGTGCCGTAACCATTGCTCATCCTTTGCAAACAACGACCTATTACTTATTAGCTACCAATGCTAATGGTTGTACGGTGATGGATTCGGTTACCATTACCATAATACCAAAAATACGAATTCCTTCCGGTTTTACTCCGAATGGTGATGGAATGAATGATGAATGGGTAATAGATTTAATAGAATTATTCCCCAATTGTGAGGTTTATATTTACAATAGATGGGGCGAAAAATTGTACTACAGTAAAGGATATCCGGCTTCTGAACGATGGAATGGCAAATATAACGGTAAGGATTTACCAAGCGGTACGTATTATTACATAATTAATTTGCACGACGAAGCATATCCCGACCCCATTACCGGACCAATAACAATAATGAGGTAAGTTTATGAAAACAAGAATACTATATATTGCAACCATTTTGCTGACCATGACTACAGTATCATTTGCTCAGCAAACTCCAATGTACACTCAGTATATGTTGAATGATTTTGCCTACAACCCTGCTATTGCCGGAACCAAAGAATATTATCAGGCAAAATCGAATAATCGTTATCAATGGATTGGAATTACTGATGCTCCACGTACGTATGTATTAAGCGTTTATGGTCCTCATAGAAAATTAGATATGGGTTTTGGCGGATTGGTATTTAACGACGTTACAGGTCCTACTTCAAGGCTTGGTGTGTATGGCTCTTACGCATATAATGTAAGAATAAAAGACGATTTAAGATTTTCGTCAGGCTTAAGTATTGGACTTCTTCAATATAAAGTGGACGGCTCTAAAATTACCTTACACGATGAGGGCGATCCTTCGCTGGGAAATAATATGTACGTTGATTATTTGCCCGATGCAACAATGGGAATTTATTTTTACGCTACGAAATATTCTATTGGTTTGTCTGTAGCTCAATTGTTTAGTTCAAATGTTAAATTTAACGAATTAGAGCAATTAGGGTTTAATCGTTTAAAACGTCATATGATGTTACACGGATCGTATGTTTTTAATATTAATGAAGATTTTTCGGTAGAACCAATGCTGATGCTTAAATTTGTAGCTCCTGCACCAATTCAGGCCGATATAAATGCACGTGTTATTTATCGAAATATGGTTTGGGCAGGTTTTGGCTATAGAACAAAAGATGCTGCATCTATTCTGGTAGGATATAATTATCAAGACCAATTGATTTTTGGTTATTCGTACGATATGACATTTACCGATTTAAGAAAATACAGCTCGGGTACACATGAATTAATGATTGGGGCAAGATTTAATAAAATTAAACAAAGCAAATGGAGAGCAAAAATAGATTAGTAATTGTTTTTTTTGTTGTTGTTACATTGTTGTTTTCATGCAATAAAAAGCAAAAAGAGATACCTGCAGAAATCATACAAAAAGATAGTATGGTAAATATTATTGTAGATCTTCATCTGGCCGATGCAATTTTATTAAACCCATTAACTCAATCAAAAATATCCGATATTTCTTCAAATCGTTTATATAAAACGGTATTAGATAAATATAATATTACAAAAGAACGATTCAACAAAAGCATTGATTATTATGCCGAAACGCCGGCAGTTTTAGACTCCATTTACGATAAAGTTATTGAGCAGTTAAGCCTTATAGAAAGCAAAGGATACAACGACAGCCTTCAAATAAAATGAGAAAATTAGCTGCCCATTATATTTTCGATGGCAATGATTTTATTAAAAATGGAATGCTGACATTAACAGATGATGGTGAAGTTATTTCATTATCTGAGTTCAATCCCAACAAAGAATCGGCTAATTTAGAATTTTATAATGGAATAGTATGCCCGGGTTTTGTAAACGCTCATTGTCATCTTGAGTTATCCTGGCTTAAGGGTAAGTTAAACCATGGTGGAGGGATGGAGTCTTTCATAGAACAAATGAAAAGAATAGAGCGAACCATCGATGAAAAGAAAATAGAGCAAGCCTTTTTAGCCGACCTTGAAATGTGGGACGAGGGTATTTCTGCATGTGCCGATATTGTAAATTCAAGTTTAACATGGGAATTAAAAAAGAAAAGTCGTATTTATTATCACAACTTTATCGAGCTTTATTCTTTAGACGAAAGTCAAGCAGAACAAGTTTTTTATAATGGCGTAAGGCTCTATAATAAGTTTAATGGCTTTCATAGAAGCATAACATACCATGCTCCTTATTCTGTTTCTTTTCCGCTTCATCAAAAGATTTCAGACTTTAATAATTTCGGTGCAAACTTAGTATCTGTTCACTCATTCGAAGCTAAAAACGAGGCTAAAATGTTTCAACAATGGCAATCGGGAGAATGGAAAAACGACCAAAACCCTACATTAACTTTTTTGAAACAAATTCCGCAAAACAATAAAGTTCTTTTTGTACATAACACTTTTATTAATGAAGCTTCTTTCGACGAACTCAGAACTCATTTTAATCAAAGAGCATGGGTTCTTTGTCCTTCTTCAAATCTTTTTATTGAAAACACCTTACCGCCCCTGATGCTCTTATTCAACGATAAGGAAAACATTTGCATCGGAACTGATAGTTATGCTTCAAATAAACGCTTGTCAATATTGAATGAGATTCGTTTATTATCTAAACATTATCCCAATGTAGAATTAAAAGATTGGCTTAGAATGGCTACTTCACAAGGAGCAAAAGCTTTGGGTATTCAAGACAAATATGGTTCTTTTACAGTTGGTGCAAAACCCGGTGTAATAGCTTTAATAAATGTTGATTTACTTAATCTTAAATTGACAGATGAAACGTATATCAAGCGGATAAAATAAAAAAGGCTGCCCTTTTGAGACAGCCTCTTTTTTAGATTAAGTATTATCGATTATTCAATAACCATTTTCTTAGTTACAGAATTGTTGTTAGCAGTAACGGTATAGAAATAAATACCGCTTGATAAGCTGCTGGTGTTGATAGAAATGTTATGTTTACCACTGGTTAACATACCTTTGTTGATTTCCATAACACGTTGACCCATCAAGTTTGTAATAACGATAGTTACATTTGAATTTTCAGCTAATTTAACTGCAATTTCGGTATTGTTTTTAGCAGGGTTTGGACTGTTTTGTGAAACACTGAATGTACTTTCAGAAGCAACATCGTTTACACCTAAAGAAATGCAAGTTCCATTGATAGTAGAAGCTGAAATGGTTTCAGTAAACATAGCGGGAGTAATGCGTAAATCTTGAGCAAAATAATGATTTTGTGGAGAAACAGGATTGGTAGTTTCATAAACATCAATGTATGATAGAGGAATTACATAGTCATTACCATCTTTTAATACGTTGTGCGAAACATTTACAAAGAAATACATACCGCCTTCACCGGGAGTAAAGTTAATAACCGGAGTAGCCATCATGGTTTCATAATTGAAAGCGCGGGCTTTTAATTCGGGCATCGTATTAACTGTATCAAATGTAGGATCGGTGTCAGCCCATACTGCAAAAACGATTTTTTTATCAGGACTGGTAGCGATGTTTAACATATGACTCCAACCAATTGGATCGGTACCATCAGTAAAAGGAGAATTTGCATCTTGCATAACTTGAGTTCTAATAGTATCTACAAATTGAACATCCCAAGCTGGTTGTCCGTTAGCATCTGTTTGACCGGTTTGATATACATCAAATAAGAAAACTGGCTGGCTAGCATATTGATAATATAGTGAATCTGGGTGATCTGAATACATGCCGGTTACGGTTGTAAGAATATGAAGACGACCTTGGTTGTCAATAACAGAAGGGCTGAAGTTTTCGTCAACAGTTGAACCACCTTCAAAGAAAGGACGATATACCCAGTTTTCGGGGTTGTTAGGATAATCGATTAAAGATTGGCGAGTTGGCCAAATTTGATCGGTTAAGTTGCTTAAAGTATGCCAGCAACCGCTTGCATAATATTGAGCCCATGTTTGTCCACCATCCCATGTTTCCCATACTAATGGAGTTGCTGTTAAATTATAAGGATCAAATTCTTGTTCTGCTCCCATGCAGTATGCAAAACCATGTAATCCTGATTCGTCAAACATGTTATACCAGTTAGAGTTAAATTGAACGGTATCATTACCAAAAGCTCTCATTAACCAGTTTCTAGTTAATGTTGAAACGTTAGGATTTGGAACAAAACCATTTTGGCCGGCATCAAAATTAATTTGACGAACTTTTGCATCAATATACCAAGTACCGTCATCTTCAAGTACCATAGTATAATATTTGCCATTACCACCGCTTAAGTTTATTCTTTCTAATGCATCAGTAAATAACGGAGCCGGATGATTGATAACCGGATTGGTGCCATCTAATTTTTTAGAATCAAAATACATAAAATTCCAACCGCTACCATCGGTAATAGGACCATTAATTAATGCAAAAGCATTTGCGGGAGTGGTGTTTCCTGCAGGATTATAAATAATGCCATTAGGATAACGATAATAATGATTGGTGTTTTGAACGGTAAAAACAACGGAGTCTGTCCATGTTTGACCTAAGTCATAGCTGATTTTGCAACGAATATCACCACTTGAACCACCCCAAGGGCCACCAGCACGGTGTGTATGCATAATAGCATTTAATTCTGGATTGGCATCAAGCTGGTAGCTGGGTTCGTAAATGTGGGTATAGGCATTACCTGAAGTACCAACAACAACTGCATTGATAGACTTGTTATGAGCATTGGTAGGTTTGTTGATGGGCAACATCGGACCACTAATACCATTGTCAAGTTTAGCTTGAATAGAAGCTTTTTGACTTTGGATTTTTTTAAAAGCATACTTCTGAGCGCTAACACTCAAAACAAAGCATGCTACTGAAAGAACGAGTAACACTTTTTTCATAGTACATAATTTTAGTTAGACATTATAAAGCAAAATTAGATATTAATTTTTAAACGAACAAACTTATGACGAAAAAAATCATACAATAGTTGCAAATTTAAAAGCAAAAAAAATGGTTATTAAATAAATAATGTATATTTTTGTGCTATAAAACAATGTTATAAAACACGTTTTGCTGCTATGAGAGAATATAAAACCAAGATTTGCAACTGTTTTGAAAATATTAAAACCTTATTTAAAGTATTAACACCTGAAGAATTAGATTATTTATCGCAACATCATGCCTGCTTACACGTTAAGAAAAATGAGGTTATTTACAAAGAAGGCGAACGTCCGTCCGGTTTAATTTGTTTATCAGATGGTAAAGTTAAAATATACAAAGAGGGCTTTGGTGGTAGAGAGCAGATTGTTCGTTTGGCAAAACCCGTAGGTTTTATTGGGTATAGAGCGTTATTTGCAGAAGAAAATTATTTGGCATCGGCAATGGCACTCGAAAATTCAATTATCTGTGTAATAGAACGCGAAGCTTTTTTTGAAGTTTTAAGAAAAAACTCAAATCTATCACTTCAAATTATTAAATCGTTAGCCACAGAATTAGGTTTTTCTAATAGTCGTTGTGTTACTCTTACTCAAAAACATGTTCGTGGGCGTTTGGCAGAATCGTTATTGGTTTTATTAGAAACGTATGGCTTTGAAGAAGACGGTCATACCATTGGGGCATATCTTTCGCGTGAAGATATTGCCAGTTTAAGTAATATGACCAACTCCAATGCCATTCGAACATTGCGCCAATTCGAACAAGAAAATGTAATAGCCATTGAAGGCAGAAAGATAAAAATAGTAAACATGCCCAAATTGGAACGAATTAGCGATTTGGGTTAATTCTTTTTAATAAATATTGACTTATAATCCAGATTAGTAGTAGAATCGTTGTAAAAGAGGCTATTCTACCAATATAATCGCCCCAAATAGAATAAAATGTATGAACATTATTTGCTTTTATTTTTTGTGAAATGGCAACAGGTGTCCACCATTTTGTTTGTTGAGTAATATCGCCTCGTTGGTTTATAAATGCAGAAATTCCTGTATTTGCCGAACGGGCAATATCTTTTCTTAATTCTATTGCTCTAAGTCGGCTGAACGATAAATGCTGTTTATAGCCGGGTGTGTCTTTCCACCAGCCATCGTTAGTTATAACGGCAATCCATTGAGCACCTTTACTTATAAATTTGGATAAATATTCTCCGTATATTGATTCATAGCAAACAGCAGGGGCAACGGTGGTTTTTCCGTTAAAAACGGATGGCTCAGCTTGAACACCCAAACTTCCCGATGTGCCGCCTAATTCTAATGCCAAATCCTCTAAGAAGCCTAATAGTTTTGGGAAGGGCATTCGTTCTACTCCCAATACAAGTTGCGATTTATGGTACGTTTGAACTTGCAGACTATCAATTTGAAGTGCCGTATTATACGTCTCGTAGTAAGACGTTCCATTATCATACGGACGTGCAGCGGGTGATATTTTATGGTCGTACATTTTATAGGTTGAAGCACCCAGCAGGAACGATACGTGATGTTTTTTACAGAAATCTTTTATTAGAACAATATGGGGGTGAACAGTAAAATCTTCTTCCCAAATGCCTTGAGGTAAAGCCGTCTCAGGTCCAATAACATAATCGGTAGTTGGTGTTATTTCGTTTTCAGCTAAATTTAAAATTCGGTTTAGTTGTTCATCAACCGTCATTCCCGAAAATTTGTCATTATATGGGTCTATGTTTGGTTGTATAACGGTAACATTTACTTCTTTTCCTTCTTCTATAAAAGTATAATAACGAATCAGCGAAAAACTAACGGGAATAGCAAGTAATAGAATGATAAAAATAATAAGACGTCGTTTTACATATGCGTCGATAATCCATTCAATAATAATAACCGTTACAAGCACTGAAACAAGCAATGTCCATAGGCTTCCTCCTAAAACTCCGGTATATTCGTACCATTGTATAAAAGGTGTTTGCTCGGAATACGCATTGCCAAGCGTCATCCACGTCCACGATAATTCCCAGTTGTAATGCAAATACTCGAATGCAAGCCACGAAAAGATAAAGAACATGTATCCTAAACGGAAACTTGTTTTACGTTTTACAACATGAAAAGCCCAGGCCACAATGGACATAAATAAGGTATTGAAAAATATGGCAAGAAATGCTCCAACCCATGTAGCATTAAGTATCCACCAAGTAGAAAAAGCATTCCAGATAAAAAAGGCGAAAAAAGCGTGGAAAAAAAATCTATGACTTTTATATTGGTCTTTGTGCGAATAAAAATAATGTTCGTTTAAGAGCAAAGGAACAAAGCCTACGAGTGTTAGCCATTGCCAAATTCCACCAGCCCATCCTCCAAACAAAAGCAAGCCGGACGAAAAAGAAAGAAAAAGTCTTTGAATACGATTAAATTCCATATTTTGGTTTGTAATTAACTAAATAAATGCCTGTAAAAATACAGAAAATTGCAATAAGATGATTTATATTAAAAATTTCTCCGTCCATTAATCCCCAACCAAACGCAAAGATTGGTATAATATACGTTACCGAGCTTGCATAAATGGCTGTAATGTTTTTAATCAATTTATTCCAAATAATTAGAGCAAAAGCAGTTCCTACAATGGAAAGAATGAGTGCGTATAAAATAGAAATGGCAAATAAAGGTGAGTGTACTTTTTCAATAAATCCATGGTGAAAGAAAAATGGAAGAACCGGAATGATCATTACCATAAAAGCAATGGAGGTAATGGTGAGTCCATCTACCTCTTTTAAATTATTTTTTACATGGTTTGTGTTAAAGCCATACATAATTGTAGCAAGTACAAGCAGTAAGCCAAATTCAGGATGATCCGATGCACCAACTACTCCTGTACTTCTTTGAGTAATTAAAAAAATACTGCCGGCCAATCCAATCAATACACCTACGATATTAAGCCGATAAACTTTTGTCTTAAACCAAAATACTGCAACAATTAATGTAAACAAAGGAGTGAGGGAATTGTAAATAGACGCTTCTGTACTTGTTATGTGTTTTTGAGCGATAGTAAAAAGGAAAGCGGGAATACCACTACCTAATAAACCTGAAAGTGCGATGTAAAATAGTTGTTTGTGGTTGATGGTGTTAATTCTTTTTATTGCAAATGGAAGCAAAACCAATCCTGCACTAAATATTCGAATAGCACCAAGTTCTAAATCGGTAAAAAGCAAAAGACTTTTTTTCATTAAAATAAACGACGATCCCCATATAAACCCCAAGAATAATAAGATTACAATTTGAAATCTCTTGTTTGCTAATGTTGCCATTAAGTAATGTTAAAAGATTTGAGGAAATTTAGATGGATTATACCGATGCATTAATGAATAGATGTTTTCAAAAACATCTTCAGCATTTGGGTTTGAAAAATAGTCGCCATCGGTAGAGTATGCAGGACGATGCTCTTTTGCAGTAATGGTAATGGGTTCGGCATCGAGGTATGCGAAAGCGCCTTGTTCTTCCAGTACTTTCTGCATCATGTATGAGGTCGCACCACCCGGAACGTCTTCGTCGAAAAAGGCTATTTTATTGGTTTTCTTTATCGATTCCAAAATAATTTTATGTATATCGAATGGAAGTAATGTTTGCACATCAATGAGTTCAACCGAAACGCCAAATTCTTGTAATTGCTCAACGGCTTCTTGTGCAATACGAACATTCGAGCCATAGGTAATTAGAGTAATATCGTTGCCCGGCTTCATGATTTCAGGAACGCCAAATGGAATTTTATATTCACCAATATTTTCCGGTTTATTTTCTTTTAAACGATAACCATTTAGCGGTTCAATAACCAATGCAGAATCATCAGATTCTAAAAGTGTGTTGTAAAAGCCGGCTGCTTGTGTCATATTTCGGGGAACGGCTACATAAACACCACGTATAGAGTTAATAACCATGCTCAATGGTGAACCCGAATGCCAAATCCCTTCCAATCGGTGTCCGCGGGTGGTAATAATAACCGGAGCTTTTTGTTGTCCGTTGGTTCTGTACAATAAGGTTGCTAAATCGTCACTGAGTGTTTGCAGTGCGTATAATAAATAATCAAAATACTGTATTTCAACAACCGGACGAATTCCACGAAGGGCAAGCCCAATCCCCTGACCTAAGATGGTTGCTTCGCGAATACCGGTATCGCTGACTCTTAATTCACCATATTTTTTTTGTAATCCTTCATAAGTTTGATTTACACCACCAATAAAACCAACATCTTCACCAAAAATAACCAGATTTTTATGTTTTTGGAGTTGAACATCCCAGTTGTCGCGAATAATTTCTCGACCGGGAACTTGAATAACTTCGTTTTTAAAAATGGGTGGTTCAGGTTTTACTTTTAGTAAAGATTTTGATGTTTCAATATACAGATTAGAACTGTAACGTAAGTGAGCATCGGCATAGTTCCTTTCTAACCATTGATGCAGATCATTTTGTAATTGTTTGCGAATGGTACAATCCATACAAACATGACGAAGAATTTTTTTAGAAGCACTGAAAATGTCTTTGCGGATAGGATTAAGAATTTGTTTTAAATCGTTGGCAATTAAGCCCACTTTGTCTATATGTTCTCGCTTACATTTGCAAGACCTTGTTTCGATAATTTTTATTAAAGCATCGCGTTCTTTTTTTATGGGTTCAGTAAAATTTTCCCAAGCTCTTTGTTTTGCCTTTATTGCATCGTTGTCGGCTCTTTTTTCCACTTCTTCGAGCTCCGATAACGAAGCAATGCGATTTTCATCTATCCATGTTTTAAATTTTTTAATGGGATCGAAATCTTGCTCCCACTGGAGTCGCTCGGGGCTTTTGTATCGTTCGTGCGAACCGCTTGTACTGTGCCCTAAGGGCTGTGTTATTTCTTCTATATGAAAAACAACCGGTTTGTGTTTTTCTCTGCATAGACCGATGCCTTCTTTAACTGTTTTTACAAGCGCGGGGTAGTCCCATCCTTTTACTTTATAAATTTTTATGCCATTACCATATTCGTCTTCAAGTCCTTTAATTGCTTCTGAAATGCTTTGTCGAGCCGTTTGATGTTTTTTAGGAACGGAAATGCCATAGCCGTCGTCGTAAACAAAGAGTGCTAAGGGAACTTGTAAAACAGAAGCTGCATTAAGCGTTTCCCAAAAATGCCCTTCAGAGGTGCTTGCATCACCAATAGATCCAAAGGCAACTTCATTTCCACCTTCGGAGAAATTTTTAAATGAATTTAGTTCGGGTAAATTTCTATAGAGTTTTGAAGCATAGGCCAAGCCGAGCAAACGTGGCATTTGCCCTGCTGTAGGAGAAATGTCGGCAGAGGAGTTTTTTTGTTCCATTAGGTTTTTCCAACTGCCATCCGGATTGGTGTTTGCAGTACTGAAGTGATTGTTGAACACTCTTCCGGAATTATGCGGATTGTTTCTTATGTCGGTGTCACCGTATAGTTGAGCAAAAAATTGCTCGGGAGTTAAAAGCCCCGAAGCAAGCATCCATGTTTGATCGCGGTAATAGCCCGAACGCCAGTCGCCTTTTCTGAAAAATTTGGCAATAGCCACCTGTGCTAATTCTTTTCCATCGCCAAAAATTCCAAATTTTGCTTTCCCGCTTAAAACTTCTTTTCGCCCTAATATGCTTAATTTTCTGCTTAAGTTGCATATATAATAATCGTTAAGGACTTCTTTTTTGAAATCATCAAAACTTAATTTTTTATCGAGTTCCATAAAATTCATTTTTTTGCAAATTTAATAAGAATAATTCTAAATAAGCATGTCTGTAAAAAAATAATTCGTACCTTTGCAAAAAATAAGATATGTTAAAAATTATTTTCTTGGCTCTTGGTTTAATGGCTATAGCTTTCGCAGGAATGGCGATAACGATATTATTGAAAAAAAACGGAAAATTTCCGAATACTCACATAAGTCAAAATAAGGCATTGCGAAAACAAGGCATTCAATGTGCTTCAAATGAAAATATGGGTTGCAATACTTGTGGTTGTTCATGTGATAATAATGAAAACGAATAAAAGGTTATGATTTCTGAAGTTAAACATTGGTTAATCGATTTAGGATTGTCTGTTTTTTGGGCAGAAATCTTAAAACTGGTGATTGTTATTTCGGTAGTTTTTGTTATTTCTTATATTGCTAATTTTATAACGAAGAAGTTTATTTCGGTTATTGTAAGTCGAATTGTAAAGAAAACTACGTTTACATGGGATGATATTTTATTAAAAAACAAGGTTTTTCATCGTTTTTCGCATGTCGTACCTGCTTTAATTATCTATTATTCATCAAATTTAGTTTTAAAAGGCTACCCGGACTGGATATCGATTATTAAAAGCATGGTTTTTATTTATATGATTGTGATGGCAATGCTCATTATCTCAGCGTTCTTGAAATCGTTGAACGAGATATATATGTCTATGCCATCTTCAAAAGACAGACCTATACGAGGATTTTTACAAATCGTCAATATTTTCAATTATTCAATAGGCAGTATTTTAATATTGTCAATAATTTTAGATAAAGATCCGAGCTATTTTTTAACAGGTATCGGAGCTATAGCAGCTGTACTTTTATTGGTTTTTAAGGACACATTGCTTGGTTTGGTTGCCGGTATTCAGCTTGCTGCAAACGATATGGTTAAATTGGGAGATTGGGTTGTTATGCCTTCCAAAAATGCCGATGGCGTTGTTACAGAAATCACATTGCATACCGTTAAAATACAAAATTGGGATAAGACTATTTCAATGATTCCATCGTATGCTATGGTGTCGGAATCATTTATCAATTATCGGGGGATGGAAGAATCGAAAGCGCGTAGAATTAAACGTTCGCTTTTTATAGATATTAATTCCGTACGTTTTTTAACGATGGATGAAATTGAAGAGCTAAAAAGAATTCAGATTTTAAGGCCTTATTTGGAGAATAAATTAAAAGAGATAGAAGTGTATAATCAATCTGTTGCTTTTGATAAGGAGAAACCCATCAACGGTCGATGGTTAACGAATTTAGGTACATTTAGAATGTATGCTTTTGAATACATTAAGAGCATGGGTTTTATTAGGAAAGATATGTCTATGATGGTTAGGCAATTAGCACCGACAGAATATGGTGTCCCTTTGGAGGTTTACGCTTTTAGCAGCATAATTGAATGGGAAGATTTTGAGAAAATCCAGGCGGACATTTTTGACCATCTTATGGCCGTCATCCCGATATTTAATCTTTGCATTTATCAAAACCCAACCGGAAACGATTTTTCTAAAATTTTAAAAAATGTTGAACATAAATAGAAGTTCAAAATAAAATTGTAAATTTGTATCAATAAATAGTATCATATGGATTTTTCAAAAGAAACGATCGCTGCTGAAATTATGCAGTTAGCAAAATTTTCCGAACAAGATTCGGACATAAATGTATTGAAGACTGTATTCAATTTAATTGATTTAACTTCATTAAATACAAGCGATTTCGATGATAAAATAAAAGCGATGGTTGAAAAAGTGAATCGCTTTAACGAGCATTATTCAGATTGTCCGAATGTAGCTGCTATTTGTGTATATCCGAATTTTGTAAATACGGTAAAGCAGAACTTAACGGCAAAAGGTGTAAAAATCGCTGCGGTTTCTGCAGGATTTCCCTCTTCTCAGACATTTTTAGCAATAAAATTAGCCGAAACAAGCTTAGCTGTTGAAAAAGGAGCTGATGATATTGATATTGTTATGTCTGTAGGAAAATTTTTAAATAAAGAATACCAAGATGTGGCGAACGAAATAGCCCTTATTAAATCATCTTGTGGAAAATCCCATTTAAAAGTAATTCTCGAAACAGGTGCATTACCCAACGAAGAATCAATATATAATGCAAGTATGTTGAGCATGGAAGCCGGTGCAGATTTTATTAAAACATCTACAGGAAAACAAGAACCCGCTGCTACATATGAGGCTGTTTATACCATGGTTCATGCCATTAAAGATTATTTCAATAAAACCGGTCGAATGGTGGGAATCAAACCTGCCGGTGGAATTGTAACGGTAAAACAATCACTTGTTTATTATTCAATTGTTAAAAATATATTAGGCGATAAATGGCTCAATAACCATTATTTTAGAATTGGAGCAAGCCGTCTGGCAAACAACCTTCTGACTCGCATGAATGAGTTAAACGGCATAAAAGAAGAAGCCAAATATTTTTAAAATAAAAAATCAAACAGAAAATTTAATTTTTGATTCTTAAAGAATTATTGTTTTTTTACAAACAACTTTTTATACCTTAATAACGTCATTGTAAAAAATTGATGTTATGAGAATTCTTTTCATTTTTCTTTTGTCTTGTTTTTCATTTAATCTGAATGCACAGATATACAACGGAAAAAAGGCCGCCAGCATAATAAATGATGCAGAAAAAATAATGATAAACGACCAAAGCGATTTTCCTGCATATATAGAGTTTAAAAAAAGCTCAAAAATAAAAGTAGATGAACTTTTGGCAAGATGGAAAAAAGAATTTGCGATAGAGTATGTTTTATTATCAAAGGAAAAAGACCAGTTAGGTATAGAACATATTAAATTTCAACAAACAATTGACCGTATTCCTGTTGAGTGGGGTGTTTTTACAATCCATGCTAAAAATAATGTTGTTATTTCATTTAGTGGTTGTATATACAACAATTTAAGTATTCAATCAGAAAATAACATAAACTTTGTTGCCGCTTTAAAAACAGCAAAAGAAATTCACAATGCAAGGCTTTATATGTGGGAGGATCAGAAAGAAGAAAATTTATTGAAAAGAATAAAAAACGATCCCGGTGCAAGTTATTTCCCTAGGGAACAAAAAGTTTGGATAAAAAATGGTCGTGAATTGAACCTGTCGTATAAAATTTCGCTCTACTCTAAATACCCCTTAGCAAAAAAAGATTATTACATTAATGCAGCAAACAGCAAGTTATTAAAAGTAGTTGATAGAATCCAAACAACCGATGTCGTTGGTACTGCCGTTACAAGGTATAGCGGTACACAAACTATTACAACCGATTCATATAATGGCTCTTTCAGATTGAGAGAATCTTCCAGAGGCAATGGAATAGCTACGTATAATATGCAAATGACAGGCGATTATGGAAATGCGGTTGATTTTACCGATGATGATAATTATTGGAACAACGTTAATTCAAGCCAAGACGAGGTAGCAACCGATGCACATTGGGCAACAGAAAAATATTATGATTATTTGCTAAGCACATTTGGTCGAAACAGCATAGATAACAATGGTTTTGCATTATATAATTATGTACACGCCGATTTAACTGTATTAGGATTGAGTAATAATGTAAATGCCTTTTGGGATGGGCAACGAATGACTTTTGGTGATGGAAATTCGACCTATTCGCCTTTAACTACAGTAGATATTACATGCCATGAAATCACACACGGCTTAACAGAGCTAACAGCCAACTTGGTATATGCCGATGAGTCCGGAGCAATGAACGAAGGTTTTAGCGATATTTTTGGGACTGTTGTAGAATTTTATGCAAAGCCTTCTACTGCAAATTGGACAATTGGTGAGGATATTGGAACTGCGTTTCGTTCCATGGCAAACCCGAATCAGTACAATGACCCCGATACGTATCATGGAATGTATTGGGATTTTAATAACGAAGTACACCAAAACTCTACTGTTTTGAGCCATTGGTTTTATTTATTATCAGTCGGAGGTTCAGGTACCAATGATATTGGTAACTCTTACACTGTAAATGGAATAGGTATTGAAAATGCAGCAAGAATTGCCTATAGAACATTGGTTTACTACTTACAACCCAATGCTACATACAGTGATGCACGTTTTTATACCATAGTGGCGGCTTCTGATTTGTTTGGAGCATGTTCGGCAGAAGTGGAGGCTGTTACCAATGCCATGTATGCTGTAGGTATTGGAGCACAATATCAACCAAATGTAATAGCCGATTTTACGGCATCCATAACGCAGACCTGTCAGGCTCCTTTTTCCATACAATTTGAAAACAATTCCATGAATGGTAATTCCTTTTATTGGAATTTTGGCGATGGGACTACGAGTACCGATATAAACCCTCAACATACCTATATGAATAATGGAAATTATACGGTTCAGCTTATTGTTGATGGTGGAACGTGCGGAAAAGACACTTTGATCAAAACAAACTATATTTCAATTGATCCTCAAAACCCATGTATTGTTGTAATGCCCTTAAACGGAACTGCTAATACAATAAATTCCTGTACGGGAACATTGTATGATGGAGGTGGTCCAAATGGTAATTATATAGACAATGCAGATGCCATTATTACGATTGCCCCAGCCGGTGCAAATTCGGTAACGTTAACTTTTAATTTATTTGATATTGAGCCCGGAAGTGGTAGTTATTGCGATTATGATTATGTCGAAATATTTGATGGACCTTCTACTACCGGTACTTCATTGGGAAAATATTGTAATACAACAGGTACACCCGGTACAATTGTATCAACAGGTGGTGCTTTAACGTTACTCTTGCACTCAGACCCCGGTGTTAATAAAGCCGGATTCGAAGCTGTTTGGACATGCGAAATTTTAAATATTCCACCGGTTGCTCAGTTTAATGTTCAACCTATCAATACTTGTTCCGGGATAATTTCATTTATTGACCAATCACTTCATAACCCAACTTCGTGGTATTGGGATTTTGGAGATGGGACGCATTCTACTTTACAAAATCCAGAACATGAATATTTGAATAATGGAAATTATAATGTTTCGTTAGTGGTAGCGAACTCTTATGGTAGCGATACGGTTTTATATTCAAATATAGTTAGTATTGCTCGCCCCGAAGTGCCGGTTGTATATAATGACTCTATTTGTTTAAACCAAAATGCATCGCTTGTTTCAGTTGGAGATGGCAGTCAGGTTTGGTATGCAAACAGTGCAGATACTATACCTATTTATATAGGTGATACATTGCTTACTTCATCTTTAAATCAAACTACAACTTTTTGGGTTCAAAATGCATATTTGCATCCTTCAGAATATGTTGGAGATACTCGCTCATCAACGGATGGAGGATTTTATAATAATTCTGGTCAACATTATTTAGTGTTCGATTGTTTTACTCCCTGCAAATTAGTTTCGGTTGAAGTAAACGCAAATGGAGCAGGAATAAGAAACATAAGTTTAAATAATTCGCAGGGGAATGTATTGGCAAGCAGGTCCATCTATATTCAAAATGGTATTTCACGCATTTTACTGGATTTTGATTTGCCGGTTCAGAATGATTTAAGATTAACGGGTCCGGCATACCCAAACCTATGGCGAAATAATAATCTTGTGGCTTTTTATCCTTATGCCATTCCAAATGTCATTTCAATAAAAGCAAGCAGCGTTTTAAATGATCCGACGCATTACTATTACTATTTTTATAATTGGGAAATTAAAATACCCGACTGCTTTAGCGCAAAAGTGCCCGTTGTTGCTTATGTTGATAATTGCAGTAATACACCATCTGTCAATTCTGATGATTTCAAAATATATCCTAATCCGGCAAATGATTATATTCTTATACAGCTGGTTAATCAGATGAATATTAAAGCTATTTCATTAATCGACCAATTAGGAAAAAAATATCCGATTACACTTACTAAGACTAACATGGAGAATGAATATAGAATTAATGTAAATCATTTATCCAGTGGTGTGTATTTTTTGGAGTTGGCTGATGATAAAATAAAACACGTAACAAAAATTTTCATAAAAAATTAGTCTATATATGTATTTTGTTTATCAAAAATAGAGATTTTTGTCTGTTTTACAAAGTATTGAATATAAATAAGATAACGGTTTAGGCGAAAAATAACAATTTGTAATCCGTTTAAAGACTTGATTTTAACTGTAAACTAACGTAACTTTGTAGTTTATATTATCGTAAAATCACGTGTTTTGAATAGAAAAATATATGAATTAAATAAATAATTAACTAAATCAAATCCTTATGAAAAAAGTCAGCTACTATCTTTTGGGTTTGATGTTTGTTTCACTATTAACAGTACAAGCATTTGCTCAACCCAGTAAGGGAGGAACTCCTCCAAGTTTCTCCATTCAATCGTCAACTGATATTTTTGAAGAAAAAATTGTTGCGCCGATTGATATAGATCAAGCCATTCAAGAAGATGCCGCACGTGGTGGCGCCTTGTGGGCAGGGCGGTCTATTCAGGTAGATTATAGTATGTCCAATTCTGGAACGTGGACCGTAATGCCAGATGGTACAAAAATATGGCGATTAAAAATCACCACTTCCGGAGCAAAAGCTGTTGGATTGGCTTACGACCATTTTTATATACCTAAAGGCGGTAAACTTTATATTTATAACGAATATCGAACACAAGTGCTTGGTGCTTATGATGAAACGACAAACCCAAGTGGAGGACTTTTTTCAACTGAGCTAGTACAAGGTTCGATTGTAAATATTGAATACGTTGCTCCTAAAAATTTGCCAGTAAAACCAATTAAAAACGAATTTAAGGGTAATGTAGAAGGTGATAAAATTTCACCGGCAAATTTTACAATTAAACCCGAAAATCCTAGAATTGATATTAGCGAATTAATTTATGTGTATCGAAATGTTCCTTTTTTAGACAGATACGATCTTACCAAAACAACTGGCTTTGGGGCTTCCGGTTCTTGTGAGGTGAATGTGAATTGTTCTGAAGGGGCCAGTTGGCAAACAGAAAAACGAGGTGTAGCTGAAATTTGGTTGAAAAATGGAGCATCATGGGGTTGGTGTACCGGTGGTTTAGTTAATACAACAAATAACAGCGGAATTCCTTATTTTTTAACAGCCGACCATTGTCATGGATTACCCGATGCCGGTGAACCTTATGCTTCAGCTGCCGATATGACTCAATGGTAATTTTATTTTAATTATGAATCGGCAACCTGTGCAAATCCCGGTACCGAACCGGCATACAATACTATCATAGGCTGTACATTAAAAGCATGTAGTCCCTTAAATGGTGGCTCTGATTTTTGTTTAGTTCAATTAAATACAACTCCTCCTCAATCTTATCATCCATATTATAACGGGTGGGATAGAACGAATACTCCAGCATCCAGTGGCGTTGGTATTCATCGTCCTGCCGGTGATATTAAGAAAATATCAACATTTACAGCAGCTGCTACTTCTTCAACATTTAATGGTGGCACAGGAATGGTTTCGGCAACCAATGCAGAATGGAATGTGCTTTATGTAGCTACTGCAAACGGACATGGCGTTGTAGAAGGTGGTTCGTCAGGATCTCCTCTGTTTAATCAGGCAAAAAGAGTTGTAGGTCAATTATCAGGTGGTAATTCGGCTTGTACCAATCTCAGTGGTTCTAATCTATATGGTAAATTTTGGTACGATTGGGATCAAACACCGGGAGGTACTACTACTCAGTAAAAAACATGGCTCGACCCTGTAAACTCTGGTTCAACGACGGTCAACGGATATGATCCGTTTAATGGCTACCCCGATTTTTATGCAACTCCTACTACTGTTTACGAAGGAGGTTCGGTTAATTTTACTGATATAACCAATGGTGCTACTTCGTGGAGTTGGCAATTCGAAGGTGGTTCACCTGCAACCTCAACCGTTCAAAACCCAACAAATATTGTTTATAATCAACAAGGAACATATAGAGTTTCTCTTACAACAACTACACCATTAGCCGGAACTCAAACAATTGAAAAGGTGGGTTATATTACAGTATTACCGGGTTCTCCAAATGTTTCAATTTGGTGCGATGATTTTTCAAATACTTCGAACTGGTCAATTATAAACCATTCCGGTGCTGTAAATCAAGTTTGGAAAATAACAACTGCCGCTCCAACAGGAACATATAGTGCAACCAATCCGGGTAAAGTAAACTCAACTTCGGGTGGTAATTATGCGTTATTTGATTCCGATGGCTTAACAACAACAAATGTTGAACAGTGGTCGAGTATTCAAACAACAAGCGGAGTAAATTGTTCAAATTATGGACAAGTTATTCTTAAATTTACCGAAGCTTATACAAAATTCTATGATAGTACACTATTATATGTAAGTACAGATAATTTTGCTACTTCCACCAGGTATGTTTTGCACGATGGTTTTGCAAATAGTCAGTCAGTAGGAAATGCAAATAATTACTCTGTTGATATTTCTTCAGCTGCTGCCGGTAAAACAAATGTAAGAGTTCGTTTTACATTTAGAAGCACCCCCTCTACAATGGGGTCAAATGCTGGCTGGGGTTATGCATGGGGAATTGATGATGTTTGCATGGAAGGTTCTTTGCCAGGACATAGCTTACCGGTTCCAAATTTTACTGCAACTACAAGCAGAAAAATCACAACCGGACAGTCGGTAAGTTATCAGGATTTATCACAAGATGCAACTTCATGGTACTGGGAATTTGAAGGCGGATCTCCATCTACTTCTACTTCTCAAAATCCGACGAATATCATCTACAACAACGAAGGTTATTATAAAGTAACATTAACTGCAACCAATCAAAATGGTTCAGTAACTACAACAAAAACAGATTATATTCATGTGTTTTATAATTGCAGTTACGATTCTAACATACAGGATGATGATGATGCTTCCTATTTCTTGGCAAATGGAACATCTTATGCTGGTGGATATACTCCAGGCCAAAATACAGTTGGTGTTACAAAATATGCTGATAAATACACCATTGGTAATTTAACCGGACAAGTAAAATCATTGGCAGTAGCAACAGCATTGGCAAGAGTTGTAAATGGTACAACAACCGTACGTTTTACCATTTGGGATGACAATGCTGGTGTTCCGGGTGCTGTGTTAAGATTTAAAGATGTGGCTGTAAAAGATTTAATTCAAGGTTATATTAATCATATTGAATTTACTCCGGTATCAGTAGGAAGTACCTTCTTTGCTGGCTTTGAATTACCTTCTTCTGTTACAGGGCTTGATACTTTTGCTTGTTATTTAGCAAATGGTGGAGCAGGAAGAACGAATACTGCTTATTGCTATAATGGTACAAGTTGGCAAACCTATGAATCAAAATTTGGTATTAACGGTTCACTTTATATTTTACCGGAATTCTGCTATAATACTCCTTCTTCAAGTTTACCTGTTGCTGATTTTGCTGCAAGTCAAACACAAATAACACCTGGTACCACTATTAGCTTTATTGATCAAACAACAGGCGGTACAGCTCCAACTTCGTGGTCATGGTCATTCCCTGGTACAGGTGTTACACCTGCAACTTCCACGGTTCAGAACCCCCCATCGGTAACCTATGCTAATGCAGGTTTATATGATGTAAGCTTAACTGCTACCAATTCAAATGGTTCTGATCAAGAAGTTAAAGGTGGGTATATTCATGTTGCACCTATTTCCAATATTGTTTATTGGAATTTCCCCAATAATCCGGATGATGCAACAGCCGATGGCGGTATTACACCGAATCTTACTGCTACTATAACAAACTGGGGTGCCCCAACTGCTCAAACTTATGCAACAGCCGGTGCTACAACGCGTTGTGCAAGTACCACTCTTTGGGATCAAACAAATTATAATAATAATACCGGAACTTACGCTTGGTCGGTTACCTTTACAACCCAAGGATATACTAATATCAAATTATCTTCAAAACAAGCTGCCGGTTCTACCGGTTCACCAAGAGATTTTTCTGTTTATTATTCTGTAAATGGAGGTGATTTTAATTTCTTGGCTAAAGTTCCCCCTATGACAACTGCTGGCAATTGGACGCAAGGTGTTTTAAATAATATTCAAATGCCACCTGATTGCGATAACGCAGAATCTATAGAAGTTGTTTGGTATCAAACATCCTTAACTTCTGCTTCGGGTGGTACAGTTACATTACCCACTGCAACTTCTTTAATTGATGATATTTATATTACTGGCCAGGCCTGTTCAACTAATCCGGCTGCAGCAGGTACAATTACCGGTCCTAATACTGTTTGTCAAGGAGCAAGTGCAACATATTCGGTTGCAAATATTACAGGGGCTTCTTCGTATGTATGGACAGTTCCGGCAGGAGCTACTATTACTTCCGGTCAATATACTAATACTATTAATGTTCAATTTGCACAAGACCAACAAGCAGGCAACATTTCCGTTTATGGTGAAAATATGTGTGGTGTTGGTACTGCTTCTACGAAAGCTATTACATTTAATCCCGTTCCTGCTCGCCCAGGTCCAATAAGTGGAAATCAAACTTTATTAAACGGTCAAACAGGTATAGTTTATTCTGTACCTGCAGTTCCCGGAGCTACAAGTTATACATGGTCGCTTCCCGGTTTCTTGACCATTACCTCAGGTGCTACAACAAATAGCATTACAACAAGCGTAACATGTCCCGGTGATGTTGCAAACATGACAGTTCATGCCAATAACGCTTGTGGAGCCGGTTTAGAGTCGTATGCATACACTGTAGGAGTTGTATGCAATGCTCCAGCTGTAGATTTTATGGCTGATAATACAAATATTGTAGCAGGTACAACTGTTCAGTTTTATGATTTAAGTTTTAATAATCCTACTTCATGGTCGTGGTCATTCCCGGGTGGTACACCGAACTCTTCTACTGTAAAAAATCCAAGTGTAACGTATAATACACCGGGTGTTTACGATGTTACATTAACAGCAACCAATGCTGTTGGTAATGGCTCATTAACAAAAACCGGTTACATTGTTGTTTCTCCGGCTCCTGTTGCATTGGTTTATTGGAATTTCCCCAATAATCCGGATAATGCGATCGCAGATGGCGGTATTACAGCAAACCTAACAAAAACATTATCAGTTAGTGGTAGTGTAAACGCTCCTACCTATACAACAGCCGGTGCTACAACGCAATGTGCTTCAGCTACTGGTTGGGCTTCCGGTGCAAATACAAAATACTGGCAGGTAAGCTTTGTAACAACTGGATATGAAAATATAAAAGTTTCGTCTAAAATGACCGGAAACAACGCTCAATCTCCTAGAGATTTTAAACTGCAATACAGCACAGATGGAACAAATTATTATGATGTTACGGGCGCTACCATGACCTTAGCTTTAAGTAGTTGGACAACTTCAGCTGCGAACTTAAACAATGTTCTTTTACCCACTGCATGTAATAATAAAGCTACCGTTTATTTACGTTGGTTAGAAACATCAACGATTGCCATTGGTGGTGGAACTGTTGGTGCAGCAAGAGCCTGTATGATTGATGATATTATAGTAATGGGAACTCCGTTAGCTCCTCCTGTAGCTAATTTTACAGGTTCACCAACAACTGTTTGTGCTGGTCAATCGGTTACATTTACAGATGCTTCACTTAACGGTCCATCATCATGGTCATGGTCATTCCCGGGTGGTACACCGGCTACTTCAACGGCTCAAAATCCAACGGTAACCTATAATACACCTGGAACATACGATGTAAGCTTAACTGCAACAAATATCTCCGGTTCAGATACTAAAACATTGACCGGTTATATTACAGTAAATGCAGCTCCGACCGCAGCTATAACTCCAGCCAGTGCCAGCATCTGTAATGGTTCAAGTACGACGTTAACAGCCAGTGGTGGCACAAACTATCAATGGAGTACAACAGCAACTAGCGCCGCTATAACTGTAAATCCGACAACAACAACGACCTATACCGTAACCGTAACGAATGCCGCCGGTTGTACCTCAACCGCCAGTGCAACGGTAACAGTGAATGCTTTACCGACTG
>DAOOWN010000037.1:0-25769 GCA_035371305.1 Bacteroidales bacterium | reverse complement strand
ATATCCAATCATCCCTATTCCAACCTGTGCATACGTATTTTCGAGTAAATAGATATCGTATGCAACCTCTTCGTATGGATGATTTTCGATAAGGGCTTTTATAATTGAAGTCTGAAGGTATGCAGGGAAAATGGTTTCTACTCTTGTTTCGTTTTCGCAATGAACTTTTCCAATTTCACCAACATATGGGTTGCAATGTTCATCGGCTCTAAAAGTACCATAACCTTCTGTATTATAACTGCACGAATCATAATTACCGATTTTTCCAGCACCGGCTTTAAACAATGCTTCACGAACTTTTTCGGCGTGGTCAATAGGAACAAAGGTTACTATTTTTTTTAACTGGTGCTGAACCGGTTCTAAAATTTCTGTATTTTTTAGCTGCAATAAATCAACTAAAATTTTATTTGTTCCGTCAATAGAAGCGTCAAAATTAGTGTGAATAGCATATAAACTAATATTATTTTGAACAGCTTCAATAATAATTCGTCCTTGTATGTTTCGGGGGCTTATATTCTTAATACCTCTAAATAAAGCCGGATGGTGCGATATTATCAAATTACAGTTATTTTTAATCGCTTCTGCTAAAACAGCCTCGGTTACATCCAAACAAAGCAGTACACCTTTTATTTCTTCGTCAGGAAACAATACCTGGCTGCCACTATTGTCGTACGACTCTTGAAAAGCAAGAGGGTAAAGTTGTTCAATAAATTTTATTAGCTCTGTTACCTTCATATTATTTTTTTGGTGAAGCAACGGACAATAAAACTCCCAACACAATTCCTAAAAATGCGGCTATCACAACTCTGTATTCGGAAGCAACCATAAAGTTTATAGTTTGCATGGGTATCCAAAAGATTGGTATGGTTTTCTTAAAAATAAAATTCCACTGCATGTCCCAATTAATAGCCGGAAATATTTTTCTTATAGGTATGGGTGAAAAAAACTTTGATAATGAACCTCCATTTTGAATAATATGCAAATCGGTTATTTTATGAAAAGTCATCATTACCGGAGCGTAAGTTAAATTCATAAAGGTACTAATCAAAAATGCCGATAAAAAGCGGACACCGCCTAAACCATTTTCAGAAGCTTCAAAAACATCTTTAAATGCCATTGAATCTTTTGCTCCTGCTACACCAAAATATTTCTCAACCAATGTAGGAATACCTGCTGCAAAAACCACAAAAGCAATTTTTATGGTAATACCTAAAAAACCCCAAACTATCATTCTTGGAATAAGTCCAAAACCTTTTTCGTGGTAATTGCCTGTTCTTATTCTTAAACCAATTACTTCCCCTAAGGTTGCTAAAAAAGCAAACTTAATAAAACTAGTATAAAGCCAGTAGTCTTCATTATATAAAAAAGAAGTTTGAAAATTTTTAAGAAAACCCAAGGGTAAAAATGGCAACACAATGATTGCAAACACTATGATAAAGAGTAAATCATTTTTTTTCATATATCATCATTATTTTATTTTTCAATTCTTATTCTGGCATCTACGGCAATGACTTGATTTTTCTTTCCCAATAACGGATTAATATCCATTTCGTAAATCTCCGGAACAGCAGCAAGTAGAGCTGAAACCTTACAAATAATATCTACGAACAATTCAATATTTACTCCTTCTTGTCCTCTCACTCCTTTGAGCATAGAGTATGTTTTAAGCTTTGGTAAAGCATTTAAAACTTCGTCTTTAGCAACAGGAACTAACAACGTTTGCACATCTTTTAAAACTTCAATAAAAATTCCTCCCATACCAAACATTACCAAATGTCCGAAGGGTTCTTCGCGCTTAGCTCCGATAAAGAGTTCCATACCGGACAACATAGGTTGAATAAGTATTCCGGTTACATCTTTTATCTTTATCATTCGCTCAAATTCTTTTACTACTGCATCTTTGGATTTAATATTAAGAGCAACGCCCCCAACATCAGATTTATGAACCGGTCCTATTACTTTCATAACAACCGGATACCCCAATTCATCGGCTGCCTTAACGGCATCAATAACATTTGAAGCAACCATTTCGCCGGCTCTTGGAATTCCTGCTGCATCAAGTAGCATCTGAACTTCAGCAGGTTTTAAATAACCATTATCGACATTTGCCAAAATGCTGCTCAAGCGTTCCTTATTCAAAATATATTGATTGTCTCTTAACTGAATCGGTTTTGGTGTGTTGTGAATTTGAGCCAACGCTTTTGCAAAAACCACTTCATCAGGAAAATTTAAGCGACCTTTTGATAAAAATTCCTTTATCTCGTCGGCCACATTGATAATTGAAGGTAAAACCGGATAAATGGGCTTTTTGCACACTTTCATTTTTTCGTCTAAGACATTGTAAACATCATAAACAGGGAAAAGTCCTGGACTACCAAAAATAACAACCATGGCATCGACGTTTTCAAATTCGTTTTCGCAATAATCTATTATTTTACCAAGTTGCTCAGCAGTTCCTGTAGCTAAAAAGTCGATTGGATTTGCAACAGAAGAACCCGGAAAAAGGTGAGTCAATAATTCCTGAGCTTTGGGACCTTCAATTTTCGGTATTTCAAAACCACCTTGCGAAAGTGCATCCGTCAACATAACTGCAGGACCACCGGCATGAGTAATGATGGCGATTCTCTTCCCTTCAAGAGGTTTGTGCATAAATATCGATGCAACTGTTGTTAATTCATCCCTACCGTAGCAACGGACAATACCGGCTTTTTTAAACAACGCATCTACCGCTACATCAGGACTTGCCATAGCTCCGGTGTGTGATGATGCTGCTCTGCTTCCAGCTTCAGAAGAACCCGATTTAATGGCTGCTATTTTGCATCCTTTTCTAACTAAAGAAGATGCGTGCTTTAAAAGTTTTTCGGGCTTTTTAATATTTTCGATGTATAATAATTTTACTTTTGAGCTTGTTTGCGGATCGAAATTCGTATCCATATACTCAAGCACTTCTTCAACTCCCATTTGAGCACTATTACCTACCGAATATACCGAAGAAAAAGTTAATCCCTTGGGCATTCCAGCTTCCATAATAAAAACAGCCGTAGCTCCGCTTCCGCTGATAAAATCGCATCCTTTCGGATCTAATTTGGGAATAGGAGTTGTAAAAACACCGGCATAATTATAATTCAATACTCCAATACAATTTGGACCTATAAGCGAGCCATTTACTTCGTTAATAGTTTTTACAATTTGTTTTTCGATTTCGGCTCCTTCGTGACTTTCTTCGCTAAAACCTGCCGAAAGTATTATAAATGCACGTGTTTCTTTTTGATGTGCCAATATATCAACCGTTTCGGGACATAATTTGGCAGGAATAGCCAAAATAGCCAAATCTACCTGAGGCAATTGATTTACATCTGCAAATGCACGAATTCCTTGAACTTCAGTTTCTTTTGGGTTTACAACATAAAGTTGACCTTTAAATTGATGATCGATTAAGTTTTTCAAAACTTTTCCACCCGGTTTTTGAACTGTATTTGAACCACCTACTACAACAATACTACGTGGATTTACCAATTGATTATTTACCATAATAAATTATTTTTCAATCGTCCAAAAATAGACAAATTATAAAGAATAAAAAAACAGAAACCGCATATAAAAAAGAAAAAAGGCTGCCTTTTTTCGACAGCCTCTTTTGTTCATAAACCCTAGCATTACTTAATCTTTATCTTCTTTGTCCTTCCCTTTTGTTGAACTTTCTTGTTTAATAATTTTTCCATCTTCGGCAATGGCTACTTCTACCTTTTCTTTCTCTTTAATCAACTCGAACTCATATGCTTTCCCCTTTGAAGTTTCCGAAATTTCGGATTCTTTCATTTTATAGCCGGCAAAAGAAGTGTTAATCGTATTTTTAACAGCAGCCGGAATTTGATTTTTGTTGATTTCATACTCGGTTTCGAGCCATTTCCCTTGCTCATCAAAATTTGCCGAATATTCTTTGCCATTCATTTTAAATTCTGCCTCCCATTCACCTGTTTTTTCCTGATCCCATTTTACACCCGAAGCATTTTTAAATTGTTGTTCAAAAGCCGATTTTACAGATTGCGGAGCTTCTTTTTTTTGTGCTTCAGTACAAACAACCATAGCTAAAACAACACTTACGGAAACGAATAATTTTTTCATATGAATTATTTTTTAAAGTTTAGTTATTGCAAAGTTAAAGCAAGAATCTAAAGAAATTTTAAAGATTTCGTTTTATCAAAAAGCAATGATTGTTATTTTTTTCATAGCTTATTTCGAGTCCATACATTTCGCAAATCTTTTTAACAATGGCTAATCCTAAACCATACGAATTTGAATTGCTTTTAACAAAGCGTTCAAAAACTTTTTCAGGTTCAATATTATTATCGTTACCGCTGTTGCATATTTGAAGATGGTCTTTAAATACATATATGTGAATAAATCCATCATTAAAGTTGTGCTTAATGGCATTTGAAAACAAATTATTAATTAAAATATCAGCAAGTACTATGTTTAGATTTAATTCAAGTTCTTGTTCGATATCGATAGTGATACTAATATTTTTTGCTTCCATCAGTGGCAAAAGTTCATCGGCTTTTTTCTGTATTAATGCTCCCATGCTCACGAGTGTAACATCTTTAAACTGATTATTTTCTATTTTGCTAAGCAAAATAAGACTTTGATTGAGTTGCGAAAGACGTTTTAAAGCATGTATGGTAGTATTTACTTTCCCGTAAACTTCCTCCGATACGTTATGTTGTAATATTTCTTCGAGATGGAGAATAGCAATAGCGACAGGAGTTTGCATTTCGTGCGATGCATTTTCGGTAATTTCTTTAAGATTACCGTAATCTTTTTGAATTCGCTCCACAAATTTAAAAATGATGGAATTCAGCCGGTCAAATTCATTAATGTTGGTCGATGTAAGTTTCAATACGTTAGACTTACTCAAATTATAATTTTCAATTTCTTTGAGATTTCGTTCAAATACCGACCACAACGTTTTATTCATACGAATGCTAATTAAATAGCCGGCTAAAAAGGTAATGGCAATGATACTGATGAAAAAAAACAAAATGCCAAGCAATAAATCTTCTGTCTCATCAACCGAACTTCTTACAGTGATTAGGTATAAATGATCCGCCACAGATTGAGTGGTAGAATATTCAAGAAAAGGTTCTGCTTCATCATCGCCTTTCAATATTAAATCAACACGTTTATAGCCGGTAATTTTAGGAATTTTATTTATTTTACGGATAGATAAAATCGGCTCCAGTTCAATTTCCTCTTGATGTTTTATCAAAAAGCTTTTCAAAATAGTTGCCCGTTGATGAAGATTTTCTTTTGCATCCTGCCATATGGAATATTTAAAAAAGAAGTAGCCCACCAACGATAAAATCGTCAACGATACAGCAAATATGCTTAAATAATTACGATTTATTTTATCAAGGAATTTCATTCTTCATTACAAAATTTATATCCCATTCCGTATATCGTTTTGATGTAATCGTTTCCACCGGCAGCTTTTATTTTTCGTCTTACGTTATTTAAATGAGTATAAATAAAGTCGTAACTATCAAAAAGATCCGCATTATCAGGCCAAAGGTGTTCTACCAAATTTTCTTTAGTTAGCACTCTGTTTTTATTTACAACAAAGAAAAGCAATAAGTCAAATTCTTTTTTGGTTAATGAAATTTCCTTATTATTTATTTTTACTGTTTTATCAAAAGAATTTATACTTATTTCATTAAATATCAATACATTATTGCCATCAAATTGATTACGTCTTAAAACTGCATTTATTCGGGCATTTAATTCGGCAAGATGAAACGGTTTGGTAATATAATCATCCGCTCCAATATTAAGGCCTTTGATTTTATCGTCCAGCGAATTTTTTGCAGAGATAATTAATACGGCCGAGTTCTTTTTTTCTGATTTTATTAATTTTAACAAATCAATGCCATTCCCATCGGGCAGACCTATATCGAGCAATATAATATCATATTCGTTAAGCCATATTTTCTCGTGTGCTTGTGAAAAAGTTGAAGCTGATTCGCATACATAGCCCTCAGCTTTAAAATAGTGTGCAAGAGTTAGCAGCAAATCTTTTTCGTCTTCAATAATGAGAACTTTCATAAGGTTTATTTCAAATCAATACGGTAAAATTAATACTAAAATCTAAAGATTTTCTAAATTTTATACCCCCTGACCATATGATGTTTGTGTGGAGGTCCGGGTAAACGTTCGACTATAAAGCCGGCATTTCTTAGGTTTTGCTTTACGACTCCGCTCGAAGCATAAGTAACAATTGCACTACCCGGATGGGAATGTTTATATATCTGCTCAAAAACTTCTACGCTCCATAATTCGGGTTGGGTTTTAGGACTAAAAGCATCGAAATAAATCAGATTGAAGTTTTTATTATAAGTTAATTTTGTAATATTTTCGTTGCGTTTGAACAAAATAAAATTCGGAGTAATAGCTTGCTCCTCATCCCACTTTGCTTTCATTAACTTTAAATAGAGTTCTTTTTCCGGCAACGATTCCGAATATAATTCAACAAGTTCTTGTTGCAATGGAAAAAGTTCTATTGCTTCGTAATAAATTTTTTGTTCAATTGGCTTATTCAGCAAGGTAAGCAACGTATTCATTCCCGTCCCAAAACCTATTTCCAGAATATTTATTTCAGGAACATCCAAAAATTTCTTTAGTCCCTGTTCAATAAATACATATTCGCTTTCGCTTCTTGCGCCATATTTTGAATGAAACGTTTCGTTAAATAAAGTGTCGTAAATGGTAAGTGAACCATCTTCGGTTGTTTGAATCTCAAAACGCTTCATTTTTTATAAAAATTGAGCTGATGAAAATATTTTTTCCCTTTTAAAAAGAAATCGAATACAATACTTCCATGATATATAACCGGTATTTCTTTTACAATTGTTTTTTCTTGATTTTCTATGCGTTTGGTTTTAAAATATTTACGTTTTTCCAAAAAATCACGATGAGCTCTCAGTACAGCTCCTGCGTTTTTATATTCAAAACCAAGTATAAATTTAATAAATGCTACAAAATCCAGAATATAGCGAACAAACATTCTTCTGCTATAATGAATATGCAAATTTTTATACAACAAATACAGATTATTCCTGAAGTTTAAAAATGTTTTATGAGGGTTCGTCTTATTTAACGTTGCTCCTCCTAAGTGATAAACCGTTGAATGCGGAATATATACAATTTTATACCCACGTGCCCATATCCGCCAACAAAGGTCGATCTCCTCCATGTGTGCAAAAAAATCGTCATCAAGTCCACCAACTTGCTTATAAATTTCGGTTCTGATGAACAAACATGCACCGGTTGCCCAAAAAATATCCTCTATTTGGTCATATTGTCCATTATCTTCTTCAAAAACATTGAAAAAACGGCCACGACAAAACGGAAATCCATATTTATCAATATATCCTCCGGCAGCACCGGCATATTCAAATTGCTTTTTATTGCGATACGAACGAATTTTAGGTTGACACGCAGCAATTTCATTGTGATGATCCATGTATTCGATAAGTGGATGTAGCCAGTTTTCGCTAACTTCAACATCCGAATTAAGCAAAATCACATAATCTTCGGTTAAGGTTTCAATGGCACGATTATACCCTCCTGCAAAGCCATAGTTTTTATCGAGTTTAATGATTTTTACAGTTGGAAAAGTTTTTTCAATATACTCTACAGAACTGTCTGTACTGCCATTATCGGCAACATATATGGTAGTTCCCTCAACCTTACTATGCATTACAACAGACGGAAGAAACTCGGCAAGAATATCTTTTCCATTCCAATTGAGTATAACAACAGCTACTGACGACACTCGGATTTTTTGACAAAGATAGTTTTAATTTAAGAAAAATGATAAAGCCTTAACTAAAACCTTATTTATTAAAATTCTCGCCTGCCCTGCCGCCATACTGGTCATCGCTTTGGGTTGCATTAAAATTATACATGGAATTATTTCTGCTGCTTAGGCGGCGTTCCCAGTTTTTATCGTACACTTCGCCCCGCACATCCGAATGAAGCAAAATATAATCGTTGCCTACAAGTGTCGGGTTGTAAAAAACAAATTTTTTGTTGGTCTGATTTCCAACCACATAATATTGCCATATTTCATACGGGTATGCAGATGGTTCGTGTTTGCTCTCCGTAACTTGGTCGGGAGCTCCATATTTTAAATAAACTCTTCCTCTATCGCTTTCGTAACCTTTCTTTACCTTATTGCCATAAAGCCGTTGCACGTATTTAACTAATTCCATATATTTTTTCCATTCCATTTCAGGGTCGAGACTATTTCGATTTTGCCAAAATGTAACAATATATTGTTTTAATTCTTTTGCATCCGATTTTTCTAATACAGTCAACGCTTTATCCCATTCAATCTGATTGGATATAGGGAATAAACATCGAACAAACTCTTTTAAGCTGTCCATATTTTTATATGGCTCAATAAATGAACCATTTAAATCTACTTTTGCAATTTCATCCCATTTCTTATCCGCTGCCGGGTTGCTACGTTGAAAAAAAACTTTTTGTTTAGCAAGTATTTTATTTTCTTTGCTAATCATTTGTATTACAAGATTATAATTGCCTGAAGGCAATTGACTAATATCAAAAGAAGCAACAACTGGTACAATGGCAGCAGTTTTACTTTTTTTAGTCATTTGAAAATTATCAAAAGGCTCGTCTTTCGTTACTTTGCTGATAAAATATTTGATTAATACATCATCATTTTTACCGATAATTTCTGAATTATAAATCTCTGTATAAGCCATCAATTTACTGATACTTGCCGGATAAAAATCGGAAATATATGGTTTTAAATCATAACCATTTTTAGATAACATATTTTCATTGGTTGTAGGGTCTATTTTTTCCAATAACTCTATGCCGGAAAAAGTTATTTCTGATGGAAAATTCAATACATTAATGACATCAAAAAATCTATTTTCGCCATTCTTTGTTTTGTCCAATGTATCTCTTATAACAATTTCGAGGTTATAAATACCGGGTTCAATTGCAAAACGATGAACAAACAAAAAATCTTGTTTTTTTGTAGTATCGGTAATGATTGGACTCGAAACATTAAATTTCTGAAATTGCTTAATCACTCCATCTTGCTTAAACAGCATCGTAATTTCGACACAGCCGGAATATGTATTGTTTACAAGTTTATAATTAACAGAACTTCCAACAACTGAAAAATAGGTTTCGATATAAGGCTTTGATTCCAAATCGTAAAAAGGCACATAATAAAAATACGTAGTTACCGCTTTTATTTGCATACTCAGCAAAAATAAAGCTATAAAAAATATGTTCTTCATAAAATATCGTTTAATCTGTAAGACATTCTTGTAAGATGTAAAGTTACAAATTAATCTACAAAAATTGAATAAATAGTCAGCCAACTATTTTGCAGATAATAATGAATGGCTTTTTGCTAAAACTTCGTTGATATAAAATTAAGAAACTCATTATACACCAAGTCATTGCTTGCCATAATTTCCTTTCCAAAAAGATACTGATTTCCACCTTTAAAATCACATACCCTACCTCCTGCTTGCTGAACTAAAAATGCACCTGCAGCGACATCCCATGCATGCAAGCTATACTCGTAAAAGGCATCAAAACGACCACAAGCAACATAAGCCAAATCGGTAGCGGCACTTCCCAATCGTCTTACGCCATGGCTGTTTTTAAACAAATAATCCAATGTTTGAAGCATATTGTTTATTCGGCTGTAATCATAATACGGGAAACCTGTAGCAATAAGACTCTCTTTAATTGAATTAGAAGAACTTACAGAAATGTTGCGATTATTCATAAATGCTTTTCCACCTTTCCAAGTGTAAAAACATTCACGTTGACCTATTTCGTATATTATACCAACAACAGGTTCTTGATTATGATAAAGTGCTACTGAAATTGCTACCGGCGACAAATGATGAATGTAGTTTGTGGTACCATCGAGTGGATCTATAATCCATGTAAATTCTCCTTGGTTTTGGGCGATGGTTTCTTCTTCGGTAATAAATACTGAATTTGGTAAAATCTTTTGAAATTGTTCAACCAATTGAATTTCACTTTGCTTATCAACATAGGTTACAAAATTATGTATGCCTTTAATCTCCACATTATCCTGTTTTAAGCGGTTCCATTCACCCAAAATAAAATCGGCAGTTTGTTTAACCACCTCACAGGTTTTTATACAAATTGATTCGTAATTCATCTTATTGTTTTTAATTTGTTATTTTACAATTTCGGCCAATACCGATTTGGTTTCTTCGTTCCAAAACTTGAGTTTTACATCAAAGATATTGTTTACCATTTGCTGTTCATACGGAACAGAAATTTTTATATAATTATCTGAGAATCCATGAAGCCAAGCCCCACTTTTTTTACTTTCTATAAGAACTGAGCGGACTTGATTTAAATTTTTATCTACAAACTGTCTGTGTTTTAATTCCGATAATTGATGCAGTAATTTGCTACGTTTCTTTTTTTCTGTTTCTTTAACTTTGCCTTCAAAACCGGCAGCTTTAGTCCCTTTTCGCTCCGAATATTCAAAAACATGCAGGTAAGATAAATCGATTTGTGACAAAAATTCGTATGTTTCCTGAAAATAAGCATCTGTCTCGCCCGGAAATCCTACAATAACATCAATACCGATACCTGCAAAATCATTCTTCGATTTAATATATTCAATTTTTTGCAAAAATAAATGGGTATCATATCTGCGTTGCATCAGCTTTAAAATTGCATCGCAACCCGATTGTAACGGAATATGAAAATGAGGCACAAAACGCTTCGAACTCAATACAAAATCAATTATTTCATTTGTCAATAAATTTGGTTCTATGGAAGAGATTCGATATCGCTCCATCGAAGTATTTTTTTCTAATGCCTTAATCAATTCAAAAAAATTTTCATCGGTAGTATGGCCAAAATCTCCAATATTAATTCCGGTAAGCACAATTTCTTTTATTCCAAACGAAGCAATCTCATTCGCTTGATCCACGATTTCATTTATTGAAGCATTTCTGCTACGCCCGCGTGCATAAGGTACCTTGCAATACGAACAAAAATAATTGCAACCATCTTGAACTTTTAAAAACGAACGTGTTCTATCGCCTAACGAAAATGCTTTAAAGAAAGACGAAGTTTTTATTTCTTCTTGGTTATTATTTTGCTCATTTTTTATTTTTTTTAGCCATTCATCGAATATTGCTTTATCATTATTACCCAAAATGTAGCTTATGCCTTCTATTTTTTCTAAGCTTTCAGAATCGACTTCTGCATAACAGCCGGTTACAATTATTTTTGCACACGGATTTTTACTTTGCAAATGCCTAATTGAGTATCTTGATTTTTTATCGGCTGTTTGAGTAACAGTACAGGTATTAATAACAATAACCTCCGCTTTTTCAATTTCGGAGGTTATAGTATATCCATTTTCTTCGGCTATGCGCTTTAATGTAGATGTCTCGGTAAAATTAAGCTTACATCCAAGCGTGTGAAAATAAATAAAAGGCATGAAGAATTAATTGTCCATAGCATTTATTAACTCGTCTGTCATTTCGAGGTTATGCCATACATTTTGAACATCATCATCTTCCTCAAATTCTTCAATCATTTTCAAAACCTTTTGAGCCGATTCTACATCTAATGTTTTATAATCGTTAGGAATGCGACGCAATTCAGCATTTTCAGGTTCTAACCCCATCTCTTCCAATTTTTTATTTACCTTGCCAAAACTTTCCATGGGACACGTCAACACTAAAACATCTTCGTTGTCTTCAATATCTTCTACGCCGGCATCAATTACTTCAAGCTCAAAATCGTCCATGTTTTTAATTTGATTTTTTGGCAACGTAAATACACCTTTGCGTTCAAACAAAAAACTTAATGAACCATTGGTTCCCATATTGCCACCACGCTTATTAAATATAGCGCGAATATTGCTAACTGTTCTATTATTATTGTCAGACAAGCATTCAACAAAGATAGCAACCCCGTTAGGTCCGTAACCTTCAAAAGTTACTTCTTGTAAATTAGCACCTTCTGAACTTGCTTTACTTATTGCTCGTTGAATATTTTCTTTGGGCATATTTGCACCCTTAGCATTTTGGATGGCAATGCGTAAACGTGGGTTTGTTTCCGGAACAGGACCGCCTTCTTTAATAGCGATTTGAATTTCTTTTATAATTCTTGAGAAAATTTTAGAGCGTTTTGCATCTAAAGCACCTTTTTTACGTTTGATGGTTGACCACTTATTATGACCTGACATAAATCATTTAGTTTTAAATTAAGACTGCAAATTTGCACAATAATTACTAAAATTCAAAATCTTATTTTGAACAAAAAAAGCAAGAAGAATATTCTTCCTGCTTTTATACTGTCAAAAACTATAAATTATTGCACTATAAATTTGGATTGGAGGACTTTTCCGTTTTTACCATAGGCTTTAATTAAATAGGAGCCTTTTGATAATTGAATTTTATTAATATTTTTTTCATTTATGAAAGTTGTAAATTCTTCGTTATGTACTAATTTCGAATTTATATCGTAAATCTCAATTTTATTGAAATACGATGTTGCTTTAATTGTAAATTTATCTGATACAGGATTAGGACTTACCATTAAATTCGATTCTATTGGCTTTGGTGTCGGTTTAATAAATGTATTATTACGCACATAGGTTAAAACTTCATTGGTAACTACCGCCGGATTTGAATCGAAGTAAATGTATGCCTTATTATAAACATTGCCGCCATTAGCTAATGCGGGCAAACATTTTATTTTAAACATAATATATCCATGACTTCCGGCTTCGTCAGTAGCTGAATCGGGCAAATTAATATTATTAAATGAAAAAGTGAAAGTAGAATGTTCGGAAATACTATATGTACAAGGATGAGAAGAACCAATAAAAGTAAATGTCGGAATATTTAACCAATTACTCAATGTATCTACAACAGTAATATTATGAGCAGGAGCAGTTCCTGTATTTTGGAAATGAATAGTATAAACAAAATCTTTTTCGGAAGCAGCATCTGCTATGGAGATTTGACCTTCGGGATTTACTTCTTTAAAATTGGGGTCAAATGAAGTGTTAATATCACCATTTAAAACATAAACATTATTAGTAGTATCGGCATCATTGCATGGAATAGAAGCATTAGCTACAAAAGAGAAAGGAGTAATATTAGTAAGGGTTGTATCATTAACTGCTAATTCTAACGTTATTTGATAATTAGCAAATAACGGTGTATAAAGCGAATCCCAATAAAGTGTATTTCCTATAATATTTGTAGGTGGTACCGAAGCTGAAATAAAATCGAAATTTGTATCGAGCGTTAAACTTAAATTAACATATTGATTGGTTGTTCCAAGATTTAACCACGATAAACCAAAGAGCGAATTTCCCCACATACTTACCCATGTTTGCTGAGCCATGTAAACAGCAACATCGCAAACATTGGGTTGTAATTCTACTGCAAAATCAGCATTTGTCAAATCATTATTTACTTCGTAGTAATTTGGATGGATACTTTGTAAATATGGATAAACTATAGGGATATGAGGTTTTACAGTATCAGGTGTAAAACAAACATATCCGTTGTAATAACCACCATTATCGGTCATGAAATAAAAAGAACCGCATTTTGGAGATTCAATCATAGCATAAGGAACTGGCACATCGTTGGAATCAAAAATTTGGTTACTGTTTAAATCTATATAAACTTGTCCTGAAATAGAAGCGGCATCATTGCATTCTGCAACTCCGGCATTGGGTTGTCCATAATTAGATTGATGGAAATAAACAGTACCTTGTTGATTAGAGTAATTCGTTATTAAAATAATATATATTTCATTGGGTTGTGCATTGCGTATGTGCATGGTTTCTGTAGCTGCCGGATCGTAACTGCAATCAACAATATTGCCCGAAGGATAAAAAAGTGAATCTTGTGTATTATTAGGGCACTGAGTGCAATTAGCCGTTAAATCTGCTAAACAAGGACTTGTTGGGCTAGTAAAAGGTCCCCAGCATACAAAATCAACATCATTACCGGTTGGAGATACTATATTAAAAATAAAATCGCCGGCAGATGCTACTTTTAAAAAGAACCACGCCGGATTAGGTTGAGAAAATAAACAACCATAATTTGGTCCATTTTCTGTAGCTGTATTGATGTTTAACGGATACGTGTATGTTATACCCGAACATACTTGTAATGACTGAATACAGCTATCATTTAGGTTTTGGCTAAAGCCATAAAAGCTTAAAATAAAAGCTAACGATACGGTTAAAAATATTGTCTTCATAGTTTAAATTTTCATATAAAGACAATGATAAAAGTAAAAGGTTGCCTGATAAAAACAAAAAAATATCAGAATATCTTTACAGCCTCATTTTGATCGATAGGAAATTTTTTCGTAAAAATAAATTTACGAACTTTAACGTAACCCTTGGCTTTAACTCCCATTTTATTTTTGAGCAAACCGGCTGTAAGCGAAGCTATATTGCCCAATGCCTTGTCAATTTCAATTTCAATACCCACCGGGTACGATTGATTAGAATGAGCCGGAATTCGCAACTTAGTTGTTTTTTTTACTTTCCCTACTTCTTTCCCATTTAGTGCTAAATCAAGCTTAATATCAGAAATAGTAAAACCAAACTTATTCGGATTATTTACCGGTATCATCAACTCAAGATTGGCTTTATTTTCGCCAATATTTTTAAATTTTATACTCTCAAACTTTTTAACCTCAACTTCATTAATTTTGCATGAAGTTAATACTACTGTTATTATTAGGAAAAATATTGTTTTCATTTTAAAATCATTTATGAATAATTTCGGTACTTGAAGCACCGGCAAAATTCGCAGACTTGATTTGTGAAAGAAATTTAAAAATAGCATCCGTTGTTGTCATTTTGGTAGAAACGGTTTCGCCTTGTTTCCCAAATTTATATGCATTGCAAAGATAACTTCCCATTGCAACCGAATATATTTTATTCTCGTCTAACGGTTGATTTGCATTATCAAACAATTCAATTTTAGCTATTTTATTTGCATCGTTTAAATATATGCGTGACTTAAAGCCCGAAGAAAAAATATCCAATTTCCCTTCTTTATAATAACCAAAAGTAATGATTTCTCTAAGATTTTCAGGTTTCATTTTACAAATCATCAATTCGTTGCCAAAAGGGTCTAGCTCATATATTTGTTTTATGGTAACATTGCCCTTAGGCAATTCGTGGACACGAATGCCTCCCGAATTTTGAACAGCAAAATCAGCCTTTGAAATACGTCTCAATGCTTCGGTCATAAATGAACCCAGCGAAAGTTCTCCTTTTATAGTATCTCCAATGTATCCAACTATCTTTTTAAATTCTTCGTTATTATTGTAAAAATTCACTTTTCGCAAAACAACTGTATCGGGTATAATTGATTTATTAATTGGCAATAAAGTATCTTTAACTGAAATTACTTTTTTCCCCGAAATTTTAATCGTCATCATTCCCAAATATTTTAAATAGTTTTCAGCTTGTACAATAGGAACACCATTTACCACTTTCATTGGTTGCAATGCTTTATGCGAATGACCGCCAATAATTGCAGTAATAGTTGGTTCCTGTGTTGCTAAAATTGAATCATTATCAACCCCCATGTGAGAAAGGACTATACGAACCGGATATTTTTTTATGGTTGGAAATAGTTGGCGAACCATTTTTTTACCATCAACAAAACCAAATTCTTTAACTCTATCGGGATGTGTATCGGGGAAGCCATTTCCCGATACTTGTGCTATACCCACAACTACCATCTGAACACCATCAATTGAAAAAACTTCGTAAGGTTTAGGTTTTGTAAAATTGTTAGGCATTTTAATAATATTACAGGCTACAACCGGATGTTTAAGCTCTGCAATACGTTTTGCCAATATTTCACCACCAAAATCAAATTCGTGATTTCCGATTGTAGATAACGAAAAAGGCAACATGTTCATAATATCAATAATAGGAAAACCCTTTTCGCTGTATTTATCAACTATTGGGTTGCCACTAAACAAATCGCCTGCCGAAAACAATAATACATTTTTATGCTTTGCTTGAATTTCTTTAATCATGGTTGATAAATACGGCATTTTGTCGATACGACCATGAATGTCATTTACATGCAATATCACTATTTCCGTTTCTTTTGCAGACTGTGAAAAAAGAAAGTACGGAAAGAAAATAAACAGTAAAAAAAATTTTCTTATCATATTTTTATTATTAAAATCCAAATCGAATACCTATAAATCCTACACCAAGAGCTATTAAAATTTTTATTGTTTTTATCCAAACAAAAGCTTTTTTATTTTCGGCCAACAAAGGGATACCGGCATGTCCTTCTTGTACGAGCGAATTTGCAAATAAAAGACTAAATGGAATGAGGCCTTGCATAAATAGCGTAAAAACAAATAAATGAGGACCTGATATAGGAAGAATACCTATTATTACAGATATTACTAACATTACAGACAGATTTTTAGATACCAAATTTTCTATAGGATAAAATATTTGAATAAGTTGGATTGCAAAAATGGTTCCAAGGGACCAAAGAAATAAACGAACAAAATGCTTTTTTAAGACATGTCCCCAAATATGTTCTTTTAAGAAATGTTCGGGAACCGAAAAAACGATAAACAACGAAATTAATGATAGTACAAGAAATACAATAGACTCCGGCGAAAATAAACCATGTTCATGTTCCCCATGTTCGCTGTGCTCGGGAAATAAAATATTGATGGTTACCAGCAAAATTGTAGCAATAAGAAATGCACGTTCGAGTGTAATTTTTCTAAAATTATGCGAAATAGTATGAACGTGTTTTGTTTGTGCACAACATTCATCGTCGTGTGTTTCAAAATGTTTTTCTAAGTTGATTTTAGGCTTAATATTCATTATCATAAAAATCAAACCAACCATTATAGCAGTAAAACTTAACCAGATAGTTAATTTTAAAGCAGTTTCGGGCGATGCCGATAAAATCACAAAAGCCTCATCGCCAAATGTAGCAATAGTAGCTCCCAATAGTGCAAAAAAACCGAATAAATTATGTGTATATAAGGATACAACAGCGAATGTACCTGCACACCCCGGCGTAAGTCCTAAAAAAATGGAGCTGAAAAGCTGAAAAAAACGATTCTTGGCAACTCCTTGATTCCATTTACCGGCTGTTCTAACATTGATGTATTCGATAATAATCATAAGCATCAGCACAAAACCTGATACCATCAACGTTTTTTGAATTAACTCAAACCACTCAAAATGCATAACTATATTTTTACAAAACTAATAAAATTTGAAGCAAAGAAATATGAGAGCTACTTGTTTAACATTTTTTCAAAAGCATCCCAACAGCGTTGAGCTGAAATTTCCCAAGAAAACAAATTGGCTCTTTTTAATCCTTTATCAATTAAATCGTTACGATATTTTTCGTCTTGGTACACTAGCATCATAGCATCAGAAATTTCATTTACCGACAACGGATTTACCAAACAAGCCGCATCGGCGGCTATTTCGGGCATAGAAGTAACATTTGATGTAATTACCGGAACACCGCTTTCCATCGCTTCAACGATAGGTACTCCAAAGCCTTCAAAAAGTGACACAAAAACTAATGCCAACGAAGAGCCCATTAGCAATTTAGCATCTTCATTGCTCAAACGACCTGTAAAAATTATTTTTTCCTTATGTACAACCTTTTGGTAATCTTTCTCCATTTCTTTGTCGCTCCACATAGCTCTTCCTCCTATTATTAAATTTACATCGGCTTTGGTTTTATTGATAAAATCATCAAAAGCGAGCAACATTCGACCAATATTTTTTCGCTTATGAAGCGAACCGATGTAAAAAAAATAATCTTTGCCACTCGAAATTTTTTTCTTTGTTTCAAAAATTTGTTGAGGATTTAATTTCCCTTTTTCTTGATTCGAAGCATTATAAACAACATCAATATTATAACTTGGTATTTTGAAATATTGAATGATATCGTTTTTTGTATATTCTGAAACGGCAATTATTTGTTTAGCTTTTTTTATAAAGTGAGGAAAAAAAAGCCGATAGTATAAAGAAGTAAGCAACGGCAAATTTTCTGGGTTATGCATAAAGTTCAAATCATGAACTGCCAAAATAGTAGGAACTTTTGCCCTTATTGAAAGGAAATGGTCAGGAGAAAAAAAAGCATCAATCTTGTATTTTTTAATTACTTTAGGAACAGTTATTTCAAACCAAATAATATATAAAAACGGGTGACGAGCAGGCGGTCCATATACTAACGGAATAACATTCGAGGCATAAACAAAATCTTGATGATAAGGTCTGTCGAATAAAAAATAAAACGTATGTTCCGGATGATTTTTAACCACTTTTTGCATTAATTGATGTGTGTAAAAACCAATCCCTTCCATTTTGCCATACAAAAGCAAGCGTGTATTTACCAAAATATTCATGTGCAAAAGTAATAAAAAAAGGGCTGTCTGTTTTTTCAGACAGCCCTAAATTTTAAGAAACAATCAAATTAATGTACTATGTTAATTTTTTGAGTAATTACGTTATTATTCGTAACAACTTTAACCATATATGTTCCTTGAGCTAAGAATGAAACATTTGCTTCATTGGTATTAGCAAATTCAGCAATTTTTTGACCGTTTAAGTTGTAAACTTCGATGTATTTAGCATTTTCGTTAGCAACTTTAAGGGTTGTAGAAGCCGGATTCGGATAAACAAATACGTTTGAATGAATTTCATTAAAGTCAATTTCGTTGCTTTCATATATTTCTACTTTATCTAAAAGCATGTAGAACATATCGGTACAATTGTAATGACGAAAAGCAAAATATACATTTTGACCATTATATGCAGCTAAAGGCAACATAATTTCTTTATAAATACTATCAGGGGTGGTCAGTGTATATGTATATATGCTGGTAAAGTTTGCAGGAGTATTGCCTGTAGTAGAAACTTCAACACCAAAATATTCAGCGGGGTAATCAGGATCCTGAGGAGCAATGTGTAATTTTAATATCATGTTTGCATTGGCAATAGTAAATTGAGGAGTAATCAAATAATTATTAGGTGTTAAGGCACCTGCAGAAGAAGTCCATGAAGCAGAAACAGCGGCTACATCACCATCGAATACTCTCCAACCATCTGTTGAAGCATTACGTGTTTCCCATTTATTATTGTCACCATCGGCATCAATATTTAACCAGCATTGAGGAACGAAAGTAGAACCTTCAAAACTTTCTAAGAAAGGATAAGAAGTAAATGCATCACATGGTAGTGTAAAAGTAATGGGTTGACTTGTCCAATAGCTTAAATCGCCATTTCCACAATCTGCTTGTAAATAAGCATCGTAAGTAGTACCTTGAGTTAATCCGGTTAATGTATAGGGATTTGTATTTGCATTAACAATGGTACCTGTACCTTGTGCAAATCCGGCCGGTCCATATTCTATGTTCCATGCTGATTCTGTACCAACAACGGTCCATAATAATTGGGCAGAAGTAGTTGTTAAATTAGTAAATGAGAAGTTTGTGGGTGTTTGACATGAAGGAGGAGTACAGCTTGAAGTAAAAGTAAAGAATGTAGAGCCACCTGTAGGAGCTGAGCCAGCAGCAAAACTTGTTAACGTACCACCAAATGGGTCTTTTAAAGTAAATCCACATTCCGAATCCCAACTACCACTATTAAATACTAATGTAACATTAGCATTGGGGCAAAGCATTGCTGTTTGATTTCCGGATGATCCGGTAGTTAATGTATAAGTACCTACCAATATTCCATCCTGACTAATAGCTACGCTGGCACCATTCCATCCATCGCCATAACTGTCAGTAAATTCTAAAACATAACCACATTTATCTGTAGGATTGCAATGGTCGGTTGTAAAAGTTATTGGACCAACCCAAAGAGAATTTCCACCAGAATAAACAGCTCTCATATATACATCATAAGTATGATCGGCCATATAACCGTTGAATGTATAGGGATTAGTTGTTGTATTAAAAGTAGGAGTTCCAGTTGGTGCGTTTCCGCTTAATATAACTTCAATATCCCAACTATCCGGTGAGCCTACCTGAGTCCAATTGATGGTTGCAGAAACATCTGTTATATTTGTAATATTAATATTGGCAGGAGGAATATAACCAATCCATTCTGTAACTTCAGCCGGGATACCATCACCGGAAGCATTTGAACATACAACTTTAAAAGTATGATACCCCGGAGTTGAAACGGTTAAACCTGTAAAAGAATTAATACCACCAATAGATAAATCGTAAGTTAATCCATTTACTAATACATTATCAACGTAATAAGATATAGAAGTTATTGAAGCTAATGGACTTCCATCAACGGTTAGTGTAGGATTTGTCCAAGAAACATCATAGGTGAGTGCTCCATTTGCATCCGGAACAACGGTTAAGCTGGCAGGAGCTGCAGGAGCTGACGGCGAAGCAGTAGTAGCGATTTCTAAAACAGCAATTTTATTGGGATCTTGCTGAAAATTAGCTAAAAGCACAAAATATCCAGGCACTAAGGTTGTTGAACCACCTAACCCACCGGATAATGCATCAGTAGCAACACCGGTAACAGTTGATAAATCATGAGTTTCATCTACGGTATTGGTATTGATATTATATTTTAATAATACAACATCAGATGGAGTACCGGCTTGTGAAAACGCCCACAAATAAGGACCTCCTAATGAGGTATTATCGAAGGTTGTTCCATAAACATTTGCAAATTCAGCAGGAGGAGTAATGGTAGAAATCACTGAACCATCCATTTTATGTGAACTTAAAGTTGCCCAGTCGCCGGTCCAAAAACCACCATTTCCACCATCTAATGTTGGATCGTATGACAAATGTCTAACCGTTTTTCCACCCATTGGAATAGTTGCCACTAAGGTTTTGTTTACAAAGTCCATTTTATACATGCTTGTGGAAGTAGCACCGGCACGGCCATAAAAATAAGTTCCATCGTATGCCAAGTCTCTAACGCCGGCTGCAACACCTGTAATTGTAAAAGAATCTACTAAAGTACCATTTAAGTCGTACTTTCTAATGTAAGCATCAGCTGACCACTCGGCTGTATAAATGTATTGCCCATCTGTTTCAACAGCCTGTTGACCGGAAGAACTTACATTAAAGTTGTACAAAACATCCCATTGTGCTTTTGTTAAATTACTTAATTTGCCTGGTTTGGCAACAAAAGGACAAGATTCACTTGCAGAACTCGTTTTTTGTTTTTTAATTTCAGCTGATTTTTTTGCTATATCATTTTTTGAAATAGCTTTTTGCGATTGTGCAAACACTGTGGAAGCAATCAGTAGAACTCCTACAGTTAAGAAGAATAACTGTTTTCTCATAATTTTTATTTTAATAATTAGCGGAGCAAAGATAAAACTTTTTTTTAAAATAAAAACTATTCCTTTATCAGCATAAAAAAAGGTTGCAACAAGATTGCAACCTTTTAATTTACATGTATTTGAAACTTATCAGATTTTACTGTTAACCATTTCTAAGATTATTCGTTCTAACTCTATAGCATTTTTTTCAATATTTGCTCCAGCTGAAATAATATCATTCACAAAGTTTTTATCTTCGTATGAACTGCAATTTATCTTTACATTTAAATATGCTCCCATTACACAACTTCTGGCAGCAATAGCTCCAACTCCAGCATCGGTTACTGAATTAGGATTTCCGAATTCTGCCATTGCTTTCATAACTTCCATACTTTCGTATGCAACGTTCATAACTTTAAAAGGCACCTCTATTGCATATTTTGTAGCACTTTGTATGGCTTTTTTACGAATTTCTTTTTCACTATCGGAGGATTTCGGTAATGAAAATGCATCCATTATTTTATTAAAAGCATTGGTATCTTCATCAATTAAAAACAAAAGTTCTTCGTAATATTTTTTACCTTTTTCTGCCCAATTTGAAAATTCTTCCCAACGATCGTCCCAACCGGGCTTATGCGAAGAAAGATTTGCTACCATTGTCCCCAAAGCGGCTCCCATTGCTCCCATAGCAGCCGAAATAGAACCTCCACCGGGTGCAGGAGATTCTGAAGCTGTTTCATAAACAAAACCTTTCATGGTTAAATCAACCAACTTCTTCGTTTTAGGTTCATTTTCCTGCAAAATGTACTCAATTATCTTTTTCTTCGGATCAAATGGATACAGTTCATTTAATCCTAATGATTTAATAGCAATCTTAACGATCTCTTCGTTGGGAATACCCAGCGATCGATTTTGCTTTTTTAAATAGAATTTACCGGCATCTATCATTGCTTGTAATGGAACCACTCCTACAATTTCGCTGCCGGTAACTCGCACTCCCCTTGCCTCTGCTTTTTTGCAAACCTCTTCAAATGCAATGTGCAACGGAGTAACTGTAATATCGGTTAAATTTAACGATACCTGGGCAATACCAAACTCTTCGATATACCAACCAATACCCTTAACAGATTTCAAGGTACCGGGTTGCCAAATTTCTTTCCCGTTTTCGTCTTTTTTAATTTTTCCGGTAAACGGATTTCCTTCACGAACCGGACGACCTTTTTCGCGGACATCAAAAGCAATGGCGTTAGCACGTCTGGTAGAAGTTGTATTTAAGTTTACATTATATGCTATTAAAAAATTTCTAGCTGACACTGCTGTAGCTCCGGTTTTTGGCACAAATGTAGCTGGTCCAAAATCGGGCTTCCATTCCGGTTTTGTTAATTTTTCTGCTAATCCCTCATATTCACCGGATCGAACATAAGCCAAATTTTTTCTTTCGGGACTCATTGCTGCAAATTCATAGCAATATATGGGGTATTGTAATTCATCGCCTAAACGTTTTGCCAACTTTCGTGCATATTCAACTGTTTCATTCATAGAAATATTTGCAACCGGAACTAAAGGACATACGTCCATTGCTCCAAAACGAGGATGTTCACCTTTGTGTTTGGTCATATCGATTAGCTCTTTTGCCTTTTTACCAGCTAAAAATGCAGCTTCACAAACAGCTTCGGGTTCACCGACAAAAGTAACAACCGTTCTATTGGTTGCTTTTCCGGGATCAACATCGATCAATTTTACCCCATCAACTGACTCAATAACATCGGTTATCTGCTTAATTATTTCCATGTTGCGTCCTTCGCTAAAATTTGGAACGCATTCGATAATTTGCTTCATTGACATATATATTTTTCATTTGAATTAGATGGTTCAAAAATAACTAAAAAAAACAGCAATAGTTCATTTATATCATTTTTTTTAGCTGTTTTAAAACAATGTACCAATGCTCTTTATAAAAAATTTTCATATCCGTTTTTTTAGCATTATATTTTCAGTACTTTTGCTTCAATAAAAACATATACAAATATGAATAGCCTTCGAAAAATTGGAATAAAAGGAATCTTGATCTTTCTTAATATATTATACATACATCCAAACATTTTTGGACAGGACTTAACAACTTATTTTGAAAAAAGTCAATATAAAAGAACTCCTCGTTACGACTCAACCGTAATGTATTGCCATACTTTAGAAAAAGCTGTGCCATTTATTAAAGTTACTTCAATTGGGAAAAGCCATGAAGGAAGAGAAATAGTAATGTTAATTGCTGCTTCAAACCAAGAATTTACACCTGAAAAAGCAAAATTATCGGGAAAAAATATCGTACTTATTCAGGCATGTATTCATGCCGGTGAACCAGATGGCAAAGATGCCGGTTTTTTATTATTTAAAGATTTCGTACAAAACGAATCAATCCGAAAGTTGCTTAATGATAATATTGTACTTTTTATACCTATTCTGAACGTTGACGGACACGAACGTTTTGGTCCTTATAATAGAATAAATCAAGACGGTCCCATTGAAATGGGATGGAGATGCAATGCCCAAAACCTAAACCTAAATCGTGATTATCTTAAAGCCCAATCGGCTGAAATTAAGGCATGGTTAAATACATTCTACACATGGAGTCCCGATTTTTTTATTGATTGCCATGTAACAGATGGAGCCGATTACCACTATCCCATAACATATGCATTGGAAATTTACGGAAGCATGAGCGATTCTATTACTAATTGGCAAAAAGAAAAATTAATCCCTTCTCTTGAACAACGAATGCAAAAGGAAGGCTTCCCTATATTTCGTTATGTTAGCTTCAGAAATTGGTTTGATTTTGAAAGTGGACTTAGTGCATGGGTAACACCTCCTTCGCTTTCGCAAGGGTTAACCGCTTTAGTCGATTGCCCGGGATTACTAATTGAAAGCCATATGCTCAAAAATTACAAAACAAGAGTCTTGGGTACATATCATATGATAAAAAATGTTCTTCAACTCATTTCTGAACAAAATACAGAATTAAAGAAATATAGAGCAAATAGTAATAAGCTAATTTCTATTCCAAAGCAATTACCTGTTTCTTTTAAAGCATTGGCCGACAGCCAAATCATAGCTTTTAAAGGTGTTGAATATACCGTTGAAAAAAGCGATCTTAGTGGTGGCAAATGGTTTAAATATAATACTCAAAAACCAAAAACTTATCAGCTACCACTTTTTGATCACTTTGTTCCGGCAAAAACTGTCGATATACCTAATTTTTATATAGTACCTTCGGGATGGGCAGATAAAATAATTCCATACCTTGATATTCATAGAATTAGCTATAAAATAACTGAAAAAGATTCTACAATAGATTGCTCTTTTTATAAGTTCTCCAACGTAAAATTAGCCAGCGGTTCTTATGAAGGATGTCAAAGAGTTAATTCGTATGATATTTCGACAGTTATACGTAAAGAGTATTTTCGCAAAGGTTCTTTAATTATTTCCACAAAACAACCTCATTATAAAATATTAATACATTTATTAGAACCCGATGCTCCTGCATCTTTGCTAACGTTTGGTTTTTTCAATGCTATTTTTGAACAAAAAGAATATGGCGAAACCTATGTTCTTGAATCACTTGCACGGGAAATGCTTAAAAACAATGAAATAAAAACCAAATTTGAATCATTTAAAGCCAATAATCCTAAAGCAGAAAGTTACGAGATACTTAATTGGTTTTATCTAAACTCCAATTATTCAGATCCTTATCTTAATCTTTACCCTATTGGCAAATCTTACTAATGCCATATTGACATATATTCAACACAAATAATGACATATTGTCTTATTTTTAATTTTGGTCTTTAAATTGAATACTGGGAAGCAAAATGTTTAACCAAAAAATATAGGAGGAAACAGCTATGTTACCAGTAATTCAAAAATCAATGCCAAGTTTAATGAACGATTTTTTAAGCGACGATTTATTCGACAATTTCTTCGGTTTTGTTCCAGCCGTAAAAAACCCGGCTACGGTAAACATTATCGAAGATAAAAACAACTTTCGTTTAGAAGTTGCTGCACCCGGTTTAGACAAAGAAGATTTTAAAATTGATCTTCACAATGATGTTTTAACCATAAGTGCAGAAAAGAAGCAAGAAAACGAAAACAAAGATCAAAAATTCTTACGTCGCGAATTTAGCTACTGCAGCTTTAAACGTTCTTTCTCATTACCAGATTATGTTGATGCTGAAAAAATTGAAGCTCAACACAAAAACGGAATTTTGAATGTCATTATTCCCAAAAAAGAAGAAGCAAAAGAGAAAGAACCTCGCAGCATAAAAATTAAATAATTACTCACTTAACAGCTAAAGAGCGAGCATA
>DAOOWN010000036.1:0-26504 GCA_035371305.1 Bacteroidales bacterium | reverse complement strand
AGTTTTATCTTTGCAATTAAGTTATCATAAACAACCTTGTGAAACTTGACAGATATTGACTTTTGTATTTGCACATTTTTTTGTAAAACTAAGAATAGAGAAAAAACAAACATTGCTAGAAAACCAGATGCTTTCGTATAGGGTACATGCTCTTTCAAATCAAATTAATCCTCATTTTATTTTTAATATATTAAATTCAATACAATACAACGTAAATCAACATGATTATTTAACGGCAAATAAGTTTATCAACAGTTTTTCGAAATTACTTCGGATGATTTTAGATAATTCTCAACATCAAATGATTAGTTTACTCGTAGAGATAGAGTCGTTAAAATTATACCTTGACTTAGAGCAAATGAGGTTAAAAAATAGATTTACCTACAAAATAATTAAAAAAACAGATGTTGATCCATTGAAATTTATGCTACCGCCATTACTACTTCAGCCTTTTGTAGAAAATTCAATTTGGCATGGAATTATGAACATGGAAGAAGAGCAAATGGGAGTTATAGAAATATTATTAACCGAATACCAGCATTTTTTAGTCTGTGAAATTATTGATAATGGTATTGGATACCAAAAACTTCAATCGTCAAATAAACAGATATCTCATGGTTTGTATATCACTCAAAAAAGAATCGACACGTATAATCAGCTTTATAAAACTAACATAAAAGTCGAAATATCAAATCTTGAGAATCATGCGATTTTTAAATCGGGAACCATAGTTAAGTTGATTTTACCTAAGATGGACAAATTTGGTAAGACAATCATCAACAAGTAATCGTTGTTAGCTAATCTTTTACAAAGATATCGAAAAATGCTTTATATTTGCTGTTTTAAATTATTGCAATGCTGCGTTTTCGATTGATATTGATTTTGTTGACTGTTAATAGTCTTTTATTGGCACAAATTAGTTTGATAAAATCAATCGAATTACCCAAATCTATCATACAGGCAGTTTATCAGCCAAATGGAAACAACTTTGCCGTAGTGCATGCCAATAAGCAAATTCATATTTTTGATGCAAAAACATTTGAATTAAAAACAATACTTGATGACAAGGGCGAAGGAGATATTTCCATTGCATACAGTCCCGATGGAAATTATTTATTGGCAAGTTCATGGGATAAAACTATTAAATTATGGGATTTATCTAAAGGGATGATAATTAGAAGATATTTTGGACATGAACAAGCAAGTCGTTCTGTTTCCTTTAATCCGCAAGGGAATATGATAGCTAGTGCAGGTTGGGATATGGCTATTCATTTTTGGTATGTGCCAACTGCTATTAACCTCAAAAACTTAAACGGACATACTCAATGTGTACGTTCCATTGCTTTTAGTTCGGATGGGAATAAAATAGCAACCGGAGGTTATGATCAATTACTGAAATTATGGGATATAGCTTCGGGTAAAGAACTTTTTAGCGTTAAAACTTCATCGTTCCCCATCGAAGTAGTGGTTTTTAGTCCGGATGGGAATTTTATCGCTACAGCCGGTTTAGAAAATAACATAAAACTTTGGGATGCTAAAAAAGGTTCTTTGGTTAGGGTCTTTAAAGGGCATACCGATGCCGTATATGCATTAGCTTTCAGCCCAGATGGCAAATACCTTGCCAGTGGAGGTAACGATAATATTATTAGGATTTGGGAGGTAGAAAGTGGAAATACGCTTTTTCAGTTGAAGGGTCATAGTCAGGGAATAAGAACCCTTGCATTTAGTCCGGATGGAAAGCAGTTGTTGAGCGGAGCAGTCGATAAACTTATTAAAATATGGAATACTACTTCCTTACATATTGTGCCACTATTAGTTGAAAAACCTTCGGTCTTATATAACAATCCGACTCAGATTAATATCAATGTTCCAAGCCAAAATCCATATGTTTCTACGAAAAGAATACTTCCGGTAAGCTTTGAAATTAAGAACAACGATTATAATATTGTTCATCTTTTTCTTAATAAAAACGAATATACCAGGCTCATTAACAATAATAAAGAGATTGTAAAACCATTGTCAGTAAAGGTGAATTACAATAAAAATATTGAAATCAATTACGAAATTTACCTCGATTACGACCAAAGCGAAATACAATTGGCTGCCTTTAAACCAAATTCTGAAGATTTTGTTATTTCTCCGGAATTGATTGTTTCGTATTTTGATTTAGAAAGTTTTAAAAGCAAAACCAAGTTAAATATTTTAAACGTTTCGGTTCAAAAATATGCTGAGAAAAAATGGAACAATGATTTACCTAAAGATAATGCCAATAAGCTTTTAAGTTTATTTAAAATGCAGGAAGATAAGTTGTTTAAAACCGTTAATGTGCGAAATTTTAATAATAGTGAAATTTACCCTGATTACATCCAACATTATTTCGATTCGTTAGCTGTAAAATACAGCTATAACGATGTTTTTCTGATGATTTTAAATGGTATGATTGTTAAAGAAACCGAAACACAAAAATATTATTTTGTTACACCCAATGCTTCTCTCAAGGATTTTGAACAAAACTTATTGCCACTCGATGTTATTATTAAAACGATTTTAAAAACCAAAGCTACTGCAGGCTTATTTATCAATTTATCCATCAAGTCCGATAAGTTGCCTCCTCAATACCAATTTGTTGATGATGAGCAACTTAATCAATATATGGACAAGCAACTAACTTCACGTAAGGGGATTTTTTATTTAAGCATAAACAATCCGCAGGCATTGTCCATGTTCGACATTTTAGCCAATGCTCTTCACCCGAATAATGATGTTGATAAAAACGGAATAGTAGATTTAAATGAAGTAAGCGGTTTTTTAAATCATATTGTAAAAATACAAGTTTTTTATCGACCTAATTTTATACCTTTGTATGTGAAATAGACGAAAATGTTTTTAATAAAGAAATATTTCTGTGTTTTAGACGATAATTTTATTATAAAAAATATCTCACCCGAATTGGCCGTGATTTTAGGATACGAAAATTCCGAAGAGATATTAAACAGGCATCTGGCCATTATTTTTCCTAAATATTTTTTATTTTTAAACCATGGAACAGATTTTAAAAATAGCAAAACAACCGCATTGTTTTTGTCAAAAAGTGGGGAAAGTGTTCCGGTTTTTATTAAATTATTCAAAAAGGAGAGTGGGATTCATTTAAAAGTTAAAATTAAAAAAAGCCAGGCCTTAGAAGTTTTGGCTAATTATCAAACTTTTTTTAATAATATAAATCAAGCAGCTACATTTGGCATTATCATTTTTAACGATAAAGGTTATGTTGTCCACGTAAACGATGCCATATGCAGAATGTACGGATACTCGTTTCACGAAATTATAGGATTGCATGGTACGGCATTCATTCACCCCAAAATTCATAATGAATTTTATCGGTTAATTAATGATGTTAAAAGTGGCGAGGAATTTAGCGTAAAGTCATTAGAAATAAGAAAAGATGGTTCAATATTTAATAGTTTTGTTGAAGGAAAGGCTGTTTATACAAAATTCGGCAAATTTCTTACAGCACTTGTTTTTGATGTAACCGATACGGTTGAGAAAGAAGAGGAATTAAAATTTCAAAAAGCAATTTTTAAGAACGTGTTTGATTTATCACCGGTTGGATACTTTATCTACGATGAAAATTTAATTGTAACAGAATCAAATAAAGCATTTTTAGAGCAATTAGAAATAAGAAGAGAAGATTTTATAGGCTTTGATATTAATAGAATTACAAACAAAGCTCCATTTAATTTGATAAAAAAATCATTATCGGGCGAGAAAAGTTTTTATGATGGCTATTATACCTCTTTATTATCAGGTAAAACAATTTATTCAAAAGCATTATTCATACCAATTAAATACAAAGATAAAAATTGGGGTATTGGAATTTCGTTAGACTTAACGAAAGAAAAACAAATTGAAAATGATTTAATCCAAAAAAAGCAATTTTACGAATCACTTATAAATACGGCATTAACTGGGATAGGTATAACCGATGTGAACGAAAATTTTATTTTGGTAAATCCGGCTTTTGCTCATATGGTGGGTTACACGGTTGACGAAATGATGAATACACCGTTGTCAAATTATACTACTCCACGCCAAATGGCTTTATTTAAAAAGCAAACCGAAATCAGAAAACAGGGAAATCCAAGTGTTTATGAGGCTTCGCTTGTAAATAAAAATGGCAATTTAATGCATGTGCTTATTCATGCTTCACCAATGAAAAACGATACAGGAGAAGTAATTGGAACATTGGGAATTGTTATTGATTTAACGTATCAGGATTTTTTAACCAAGCAGATTACTACACTGACAGAAAAAAATGAAAGTCTATTAAAAGAAGTTCAGGAACAATTGCAAAGTGTATTCAGTCATTTAAAAATGACGGTACCCATGTTGCTCGAAATTTCCCATGCTGTTTTTGATAAAAAAATAACGGACGAGCAAAAGCAGACTTTAATAGATAGCTTAGATAAATATTTATTTATCTTATCAAATACATATCAGCAAGTAGAAATATTATATCAATGCCAAAAAGCAAATTATAAAATCAGAAACAAGAAAAGGTCGTTATCGGAATTTAATTATAATTTACAAACCTTTTTTAAGCAAAAATCTGAGCAAAAACACACAATCAGCAGCATTTATTTTGAGAAACAAGATGGCGATAAACTGATTGAAATAGCAGAAGATGCGATTTTCAAAGCTTTTGAATTTATAATTAATAACATCATCATTAGACACAATACTCACTATATTTATGTAACTCAATTAATTGAAAACAATAAAATTAGCTTTGTGATTAAAGCAAAAGCTATGGAAAGTAACGATTATGTAGTATTAAGATATTTTAATCCAACTACATTATGCTTTCAAGTATCTTCTAAACTTGTGAAGTTACAAAAAGGAACCATGGAATGTATAGATGATAAAGTGTTGGTAGAAATACCCTTAGTGTTTTCCTTGCCCGAATCAAACAAAGAAATTCCCAAGTTTGACTATAAAAATATTTACACAACTAAAATCTGGTCAAACTTTTCATTGATGATTATTTCTGAAAACATCACGTTAAAAACACTAACAGAACAATTATTATCGCCAACTGAAATCAAGATGGTTATTGCACCTTGTGGTTCAGCATTCATCCCGTTTATAATGCATGCAAATTATACAGATATAATAATGATTGACGATAATCTTGCCAATAAAGACGGAATAGATTATCAATCATTGTGTCAACGATTTTTACCCAATGTGCCAATTGTTGGTGTTGTTCAAGGTAACCAAATTTTAGAAAATTCGTATGATGGTGTGATTCTTCAGGACAAAAATTTTCAAGAAGAATTATTTATGAATTTATCAAAATTTTTGGAGTATGGAAAACCAAATTAACGATTTAATATACGAAAATCATCGTTTAAAAGAGGAAATTGAGCGTTTACGAAAATATATTAGTTTGCCGGGCTATGAAAAGAGAGCATTAATTGAAATTTATTCTAAATTTGCTGAGCGAAGCTTAAGCCCGATTTTGCTTAGTGACGAATTGGAAAATATTATTTACGCTAACGAAGCATTTTGCCGATTATTAAATGTTACAAAAGAGGAAACGAACGGAAAAAATTTAAGACAATTTACCGACCGCGAAGAATTTTCGACGTATCAGGTGAATACTCAGCTGCGTAAAAAGGGTATTGCAAGCTTGTTCCAAAGTATTTTGATAGATAATAACGGAAATAAAATTCCGGTTCAAATTTCGGCATCTCCATTATTGAGTGATGAAGGGAAGCTTATATGTATAGTCGGAGTGATTACAGATTTAAGAATGTTTATCAAAAACTTAGAGGAAATAAATAAGTTAAATTTATAACGATGCGTTTACGCTTACTTTGTTTAATTTTATTTGGTTTGCATAGTTGTATCTCTTACACTCAAAGATATGCTTTAGTAATTCATGGAGGTGCGGGTAATATTACACCATCCAATTTAAAAAATCCCCAAGCCTATTCCGATGCCTTAGATAGTGCATTAAATATTGGTTCAGATATATTGAAAAGAGGTGGAAGCAGTTTAGATGCAGTGGAACAAGTAATTCGGTTTTTTGAGGATAATCCCTTGTTTAATGCGGGAAGGGGTGCTGTACTAACCGAAAATGGAAAGGCAGAATTAGATGCCTCAATTATGGACGGTAAAAGCTTATTGGCTGGAGCAGTGGCAGGGGTAACGACAATTAAAAATCCGATTTCTGCTGCACGTAAAGTGATGGAAAAAACACCGCATGTATTATTAATGGGGGAGGGAGCTGCTGTATTTGCAAAAGAACAGCAATTGGAATTGGTTCCTAATGAATATTTTATTACACCCGAAAGTAAAGAACGATTTGAAAAAGCAAAATCGATGGATAAACACGGAACCGTTGGTTGTGTTGCTTTAGATATGAATGGAAATCTGGCAGCCGGAACTTCAACAGGAGGTATGATGCTCAAAAAGTATGGCAGAGTGGGTGATTCACCCATCATTGGAGCAGGAACTTATGCCAATAATCAGACGTGCGCTGTATCATGTACCGGACACGGCGAGTATTTTATACGAAATGCCGTAGCTTTTCATGTTCATGCACTGATGCTTTACAAAAAACTTACGTTGAGGCAATCGCTTCAATTTGTCGTGGACTCTGTACTTACACCTCAGAACGGGACAGGAGGACTTATTGCTGTGGATAAAAAGGGCAATGTTGCTTGGTATTTTAATACAGCCGGTATGTTTAGAGCTTCAATGGACAGTAATGGAATTAAAAAAATAGAAATGTATTCGAAATGAGTTTATTAATTCCTTCTAAAAACAAAGAAAAGCAAACTTTTAAGAAATTTAATTCTCCAAAGATTCTAAAATGGTGGCACAAGCTCTTGTTTCTAAGTCCAATTCTTTTGATTCTTTTTATTTATAAAGGAGTAGAGTGGTATAACGAGTATCAATTAACTAATAACAGCGAAGAAACGTGGGCTACCGTTACGCGCGTATCATTGGGAGGCATAAGAGATGAATTTGATTCTGATAATATTGAATTTCAGTATGTTGTTGAAGGTGAAACTTATTTTGGATATGGGTCTGAAAGGGTAAATGAGCATTTTGTCTTTAATAAGTACGATTTACCAATTTTTCCAAATCATAGGTATCGGTTGAAATATGTAAAAAATAAGCCCACCATTTATAAAATAAAATTTGAACAACCCGATATCAAAACCATCCTTTCGTATTTAAACGATGTTTCGCAAATTATTATAAATAAAGAAAAAATTAACCATAACATAGCTTATTGTATAGCCCGCAATGTTTTTAAAAAATTTGGTTTTGACGGGTTGGCACAATTCTATTTTCATGATGCTTATATGGTTGATAATTTTAAACACAATTCGTCTTCGTTTCATTCATTTTGGACTTCTGCCAAGGTGCAGGAGATAAAAAAACATTGTGAAAAAAAATAATTCACAATTGCTAAAAAGATTACACACTTTTTCAAAAATAGCTGTAATTTTGAAAAAAAAATGCCTGTAAAAATTCTCTCGGCATCGGCTGGAAGTGGTAAAACATACAATTTGGCTATGTTTTATGTACGGTTGGCAATGGAAAAGGTTGATAATTATGAAAAAATATTAGCCATTACCTTTACCAATGCTGCTGTTAACGAGATGAAAAACAGAATTTTAAATTATTTATTTGAATTATCGAAAGGTAATGGCATTAACGATTATCGAACGTATGCAGCCGTTAATCAAAATGAAGATGACAAACATATTATTCAAAAAGCAAGTGAGGTTTTAAATCGTATTGTGCATCATTATTACAATTTCTCGGTTTCTACGATTGATAGTTTTTTGCAACGTTTGTTTAAAGGAGCTTTGTATGAAATCGGTATCCGTACAAATTATGAGCTAATTGTTAATAATGAAGAAGTAATTGAGCAAGCAGTGAACGATTTTTTGCTGAATTTAGATGAGCATCAAACAGCATTTAAATGGTTGGTTAAATTTATTAAAAATAATGCGAAGGATAATAAATCGTTTTCATACAGTAAACAACTGATTGAACTTACAAAAGAAATTAATAAGGAATTTTTTTATCCGTTCGAAAAAGATTTTGCTTCGCTTACAGAGGAAGATTTTGATCAGCTTGAAGAAATTCTAAAAAAACGAATTAATGATTTTATCGAAAAGGCAAAAACATTTAATAAAAGATTTTCAGAATTATGTGAAAAAACAGACTTAACAGAAAATGATTTTTATCATGCAAGCAGTGGGCCGGCAAGCTTTTTAGGTTCTAAATTGTTGAAGTTTATTAATGAAAAATCTTCTATCGGTAGTGCTTTTAAACTTGATAACAAATATTTAAACGAAGCGTTGGATGAAGGGAAGTGGGTTTCAAAAAATATAGAGCAGAAATTTAATCCATACAGAGACGAATTTCAACAACTTTTAACCGAATTTATTGAAAGCTTAAAAACGGATGGAAAGCAATACGAAGACGCACGAGTGATTTTGGAGCAATTATTCAATATTTCTATATTAAATCAGATTGTTAAAAATTTACATGAGTACAAAAAAACAAATAATGTAGTGCTATTGTCCGATATCGGTAAAATGTTACAGGGGTTTATTAGCAACAATTATTTATTTGTTTATGAGAAATTGGGAGTCCGTTACGAATATTTTTTAATTGATGAGTTTCAAGATACATCAAATATTCAATATCAGGTGATTAAGCCTTTAATTGAAAACAGTATTTCAGAAAAAGTTTCTGAAAGTGTATTGTTAGTTGGTGATATTAAACAAGCTATTTATCGTTGGCGAAACGGTGATTGGAAGTTGATGAATAAAACCATACACGAAGATTTTTCTAATAATGTAAATGTTAGTGCATTAGAATATAATTGGCGTTCCTATCCGGTAGTGATTGATTTCAATAATGCCATTTTAAAGCAATTAGTTCAATTTAATGATTTGTATAAGGATTCGGGAATAGATAATTCAGCTTTGCTTACATTAGCTCAGGATATTTACAAAGATGTAGAGCAGAAATTTCCAAATACCAAAAAATTGGACGATGTTAAAGGGTATGTGAAACTTTTTGTAAATAAAAAGAAGAACAATGAGGATGCAGAGCAACAAGACGATAACGTAAACGATAATTTAGTTTGGGTCGTCAACGAGGTTAGTAGTTTGTGGAAAGCCGGATATAAAAATATTGGAATCATAGTTAGAAAAAACAAAGAAGCATCAACCATTTTTGATTTTCTGATGAACAACCTTAGCATTGACGATGATGATTTTAAGGTTATTTCAAAAGAAAGTATTACATATATTAATTCCAATGCAGTAATGTGGGTTGTGTTTACACTTCATTATGTTCAAAATGCCTCTTCTTATGCACATTATATGGCAAACGCTTTTTACGATAAGCTTCAACTACCCGTTGATGTGGAAGAATTTTATTCTTCTTTGTTGGGAAACGCTGCTTTTAAAGCAAAAAATCTTTATTTCAAAGCAGAATTTCTTATAAACAGCTTTTTTAGTAATTTTAATGAAAGAGAAAAAACATTTAGTATCCATTTTTTACAATTACTAAAAAAATATTTAGAAAACAATACGTCTGGTGAAGCAAAGTTTATTCAATGGTTCTTTGAAAAGGGGATCGACGAATCGATTAAAATTAGCGGTGAAAAAGAAGGAGTTCATTTAGTAACGATTCATAAGTCAAAAGGGTTGGAATACGATGCTGTTATTGTTCCTTACGTTAATTGGACAAAAAAGGCGGCTGTAAATTATTTGTGGTTAAATAAAACGGATTGGGTAAAAGAAAGCAATATTCCTGCATTTTTAGTTAAATCGAATAAAAATTTGCTGGCTTCTAATTTCGATAAGCAGTATTTGCTGGAACAAAATAATGAGAAGTTGGATGACATAAACTTACTTTATGTTGCTTTTACTCGTGCTAAAAAAGTGTTGATAGCCGGTATAGAGCAACAGCTTATAGGAAAAGAACTAAGCAAATTAATTGAAACAAATTTTAAGATTGAAAATGTAAATAAAAATATTGATTCGTATAAAACATTTGAAAATGAAAATGTTACGATTTTTGAATTTGGTGAATTAAAGGGAAATGATGAACCGTATGCCGAAATCGAATCGGAACATTATGAAATAAAACCCAACTCGAAACCGCTAAGTTTGAGGCTTGTTGTGAAAGGGAATGAAGAATGGTCATCGCAAAAAAGTATTGCTCATGGGGTACTTATTCATGCCATAATGGAGCAAATTACCGATATTATTAATTGGGAACAGGTCGCTCAAAGAGTGATGATAACTTTTAATGTGGCAGAACCGGACAAAAAGCAAATCAAAGAAAATATAAAAAACATTCTTGCCCGGCACAATCAAATTAAAGATTGGTTTACTAAAGCTGAAAAGATTATTAGCGAGCGAAAGATTTTACATCAGGGAAGAATTTACCGTCCGGACAAAGTTTTTTTGCATAATGATAAGGTGATTTTGGTTGATTTTAAAACGGGTGAAACGAACCTCGAAGCATACAAAGCTCAGGTAATAAGGTATAAATCAATGCTGATGGCACTGAATTATGATAAAATTGAAGCATATTTATTAAATATTGATACAAATGAATTGGTTTTAGTTGATTAAAAATGTAAGCATATGATTAGTTTTTTTTCTTCCATTGCATTGTTGTTAATCGGATACTTCTTGTATTCAAAAGTTATAGAAAAGATTTTCGGTGTTGATAAAGATCGGAAAACACCGGCATATACGAAGCAAGACGGTGTTGATTTTGTGCCATTATCTTGGAGCAAAATCTTTTTAATTCAATTTTTAAATATTGCCGGATTAGGACCTATTTTTGGAGCTATTGCAGGAGCAATGTGGGGCCCTGTTGCTTTTTTCTGGATTGTGTTTGGGAATATTTTAGGAGGAGCTGTTCACGATTTCTTTTCGGGTATGATTTCGGTTAGAAGAAATGGTGAGAGCATTCCGGAAATTATTGGTGCGTATTTAGGATTATCGGTAAAACAGATAATGCGAGTTTTTGTGGTGTTGATGATGATATTGGTAGGTGCTGTTTTTGTTATGGGACCGGCTAAAATATTGGATAGCATGACTTCCGGTGCCATGGGTTTGACTTTTTGGGCTACCATTATATTTATTTATTATATTTTAGCTACGCTACTGCCAATCGATAAAATAATTGGAAATATTTATCCGGTTTTCGGTATAGCATTGTTGTTTATGGCTATTGCTATTTCTTTTGCTATGGTATATAATGGTTTGCCAATTCCCGAAGTCTCGTTTGCCAATATGCACAGCAATCCGGGACAGTTTCCGGTTTATCCGTTATTGTTTATATCAATAGCTTGTGGTGCGATATCCGGTTTCCATTCCACTCAATCTCCGTTAATGGCACGCTGTATAAAAAACGAACGATATGGTAGAAGGGTATTTTATGGGGCTATGGTAGCCGAAGGTATTGTTGCACTTATTTGGGCAGCTGTAGGTATGAGCTTCTGGGGAGGTGTAAAAGAGTTGAATCAGGTAATGGCAGAACATCAAGGAAATGCAGCTTGGGCTGTGAATGAGATTTCATTACAGTTACTGGGTAAGGTAGGAAGTATATTAGCTGTTTTAGGTGTAGTAGCTGCACCAATAACTAGTGGCGATACAGCATTTAGAAGTGCACGATTAATAGTAGCAGATATTTTTAAACTCGACCAAAAACCTATAAAAAACCGTTTAATCATCTCTTTTTTCTTGTTTTTAGGTGGATTTATTTTAACTCAAGTCGATTTTGATATTATCTGGCGGTATATGGCTTGGTCTAATCAAACTTTAGCTACGTTGGTATTGTGGGCAATTACAGTTTATCTGGTTCGTAATAAAAAAATATATTGGATTACGCTTATTCCTGCGATATTTATGACAGCTGTTGTCAGTACATATTTATTTATTGCCCCGGAAGGATTTCATTTTGAGCGTAATTTGAGTTATATTATAGGTTTGTCTATTACAATGTTGGTGTTGGTTATTTTTATGCTAAAGTTTAAGTCAATGAAGCAAAACCCCGAGCAATTATGAAGTCGTTTTTAAGATATACGGCTACGTATCTTATTGAGAAGCATAGATCTGATTTTCAGAACATTGTTGTTTTGATGCCCAATCGGCGATCTTGCTTGTTTTTGGAGCGTGAACTTACATCATTATTATCAGAAACTTCGTGGTTGCCACAAATCATTTCGTTGAATGATTGGTTAAAATCAAAAGCCAGTTTGAATAAAATTGATGAACTTTTAGCAATCGTTAAGTTATACAACGTTTTCAAAAATGTTTACTCCAATTCTAACATAAGTTTTGACGAATTTTATTTTACCGGTCAAATACTTTTAAACGATTTCAATGATATTGATGCAGAATTGGTTGATGCCGAAAAGCTGTTTGTAAATTTACAAGATTTAAAGGAAATAAGCGATAAATTTGCTTTTGATCAAGATTTTTTCATCATTCTATCAGACTATATTCTTCTTTTCGAAAAGGATTTTTCAAATAATAAATCCGAACAAGATTCCAATATACAATCGTATATTAAAATCTGGCAGGGTCTGTTTCAGTTATATTCAGCATTTAGAAAGGATTTGATAAACGAAAACCAAGCTTATGATGGTCTTTTAATCAGATATTTTATAGAGAACGATGTTGAAAAATTAAAAGGATTAAACAATGATAAATTTTATATTGTAGGTTTTAATGCTTTAAGTAGAGCCGAGGAACGACTATTCGAAAAGCTTAAAACAGTAACTTCTGTTTCATTTCTTTGGGAATACGATAATGAATATATTGATAATGAACAATATAGTGCGGGTCTTTATTTGAGAAAATTAATTAAAAAATTCCCAATTCCCGAAGATTTTAAAATTAATACCGACAACTTAGGACATTCATCCGTAAAAGTGGTAGCCCTTCCCAACGAAATAACCATGGCAAAATATGCCGTTTCGCAATTATCAAACAATGAACAAGACATTGCGTTGGTTTTAGCAGACGAAAGTTTATTGCCGGTAATTTTAAACTCTTTGCCGGTTAATATTGGCAAAGTCAACGTAACCATGGGATTCCCCATAAAACAGACAGTAGCTTATACCTTTATTAAACAATTATTTAAACTTAGACAGCAACTAAGAAAAAGTAACAATAAAATATGGATAGCTCGAAATAGTTGGCTAGAGTTGTTATATCATCCTTTTTTATACGACAATGAATCGGTTCAAAATCAAATAAATTTTCTTATTAAAGATAAGACGAGTTCATTAACTTATATAGATTTAACATCAGAAAAATTTATTCAAGTATCAAACAACCAAGTTCTGACAAAATTATATGAACTATGTAACGATTTGACAAATGTTAATTTTTTGGAATTATTACTACAATTACTCCATTTATTAGAAATAAAGTTATTGGACAACCATACTGACATGGTTGAAATTGAACTCGAAATACAAGCGTTGAGAAAAGTTTATAATGCGTTTTCAACTTTTAAGGACCTGCTCGATAATAATAATATTGAAATAGCCGATAGTCGGCTCTTTGATAGGCTCCTTAATCAGATTTTGCAAAATCAAAAAATAGATTTATTCGGTGAACCGTTAGATGGTTTGCAAATAATGGGTTTAATGGAAAGTCGATTGCTCGATTTCGAAAAGGTATTTTTACTTTCATTAAACGATAAGGTAATTCCGGGCGATAAATTTACCCCAACTTTCATCTTGTATTCTTTGCGAAAATATTTTGGACTTTCGACGCCTGAAAAACGTGAGGCGATTGATGCTTTTCATTTTTATCGTCTAATTCAAAGAAGCCAAGAGGCGGTATTGTTTTATTCGCAATTTATTGGAAGTGAAGAAGCAGATAAAAGTCCTTATATAAGACAATTGTTATTTAATAAAAAATGGAATATTTCCGAAAAATATTATAACGATAAAATGGGGAAATCGCCGGAAAATAAGTGTATTGAGATTGATAAAAAATCGTTGGGTAATAAATGGGATAATTTTATTAAAAGCGTTAAAGAAAAAGGATTTTCACAAAATGCAGTAAGTTCATTTATCCAATGTCCCTTAAAATTTTATTATGAAAGAGTGGAAAACCTAAAGGACGATGAGTTATTTCCTGAAGAGAGTCTGGATAAAGATTTGGGGTTGTTGTTTCATGAAGCCGTTAAATTATTGTTTCTAAATAAAAAAGAAGTAGATATTGCTGAATTAGAAAAAGTTAAGGCGAATATTAACGAAACTGTAAATCAATTGTTTGCCCAAAAATATAACTTTTCGTGGTCGCAGGTATTGTTGCTCAAAGAGCAATTAATTAGCATGTTGGACAAGTTTTTTGAAGTTGAGTTGAATAAAAATTCGCATTTTCCGTGCGAAATTATTTGCTTAGAAAAAGATATAGAAGCATACATCAACAATATTAAACTTTTTGGCCGTGTGGATATGATTATAAAAAATAGCGGGGGAGTTTTTGTTCTTGATTTTAAGACAGGAAGCGAAAAAGATGTTTCTTTTGATAACATAGATAATTTGTTTTCGACTAATTCTAAGTTAATATATGCTTTTCAGTTAGCTTTTTATGCATTTTTATTTTCAAAAAACCATGAAAATGAGAAAGAAATTTTTGCCGAAAATATTTACATTAAAACATATGCCGAAGCGTATAAGAAAGTTTTGTCAAAAAAAGAAAAAGTAGAAAATAAAAAAGCACTTCAAAAATCAATGCTTAATTTTGTATTGGAAAAGTTGGAATTTGAGAATAAAATCGCCGAAATAATTAAAAATATTATTGACGTTTCTCAACCTTTTGTTCAGACTACCGATACAAAAAATTGTGAATATTGTAATTTTAAATTACTTTGCAGAAAAAAATAATATATGTTTCCAACCAATTTTTATACCTTCAAAATAAAACTCAAAGACAAGTCATATTGTACTTCTGAAAATATTATATATAAACAAACCGCTGCCATAAGCTTTTATAACGAATACAATCAGGAAATATCCTATGTTGAACTTGGTTATATTCAAATTGAAGAAGTTTATAATAAAATAAATCAAAAAGAACCCCTTAATTTAAACGAAGTCTTTATTGAGAATTTTTCTATTTCAGATTATAAAAATAAATTTGGAATAAATTTATCCGAAAATATTGAAATTATTGGCTTTACTGCTCGTAATTCCATTTTTTATTCTGATACACAAAATGCATTCGATGGTATTATTTTTAAAGAAAAACCGGTTTCTTTTGAGAAATCGCTGTTTATTAAGGGTGAGGTTAATTTTGAAAATGTGATTTTTGAAGAAGGAAGTGTGAATTTTAATTCGGTAATTTTTTTTAACGGAAATGTCAGCTTTTATAATACTAACTTTGTAAAAGGTATTGTCAATTTTAAAAACACAACGTGGGGTAAGGGAGTTAAAAATTTTCAATATGCATTCTGGGGCAATGGAGATGTTTTGTTTGCAAACAGCACCTTTTCCGATGGTAACATTTCCTTTGTTAATTGCTCATTTGGCGATGGAGAGCTATCGTTTAAAATTTGTGCTTTTGGTAAAGGTAATATCGATTTTCGTTTTTCAGTCTTTGGCAATACTCATCTAATATTTGAAAGAGCAGAATTAAATGATGGTTTAATTGATTTTAGCAAAACCGAATTTGGAAGTGCGAAAGTTAACTTTAATAAAGCTGTTTTGGGTAAAGCAGAACTTAGTTTTGACGAAGCCGAAATGAGCGAAGGTAAATTGCTTTTAAAGCAAATTTATTTCGAAGAAGGAAGCATGCATTTTGATGAAGCTCAATTGTCTAATTCGAGTTTAAATTTTGCACGTTCAATTTTTAAACAAGTTAATATTTCGTTTTATAAAACAACGCTTAAAGAACTTTCGTTCGAGGCTTGCCAGTTAAATAGTTACTGCGATTTGCGATTAATGAAATGCGAACAATTAAATTTATCCGGAGCATTTATCCGCGATATCGTTGATGTTTCGTTAGAAGAAAATCCATTGGCCATTTCTGCATTAAATATTTTTGGTACTCGCCTTATGGGGCGTATGTTTTTGTCATGGAAAGTGAATAATGTTCACCATATGATTCAAAAAAACGATAGCGGACATTACGAAAAATCATGGCAGTATAATCTTTTAAAGCAAAATTTTAATACTATTGGTCAATACGATGACGAAGATTCGGCTTATGTCTCTTTTAAACGTGAGGAACTTTTTTTAAAAAAAGAGAAAATTAACGACATGCATTGGATAAAAAAATCGTTTCATCGTTTTCTTTTGGGTTTCCAAAAACTTGTTTTCGATAAAATGGGATTGTATGCAACATCACCTGTTAGGGTCTTTTATAGCATTATTGTCGGATGGTTTATTTTTGGATTAATCTTTTCATTCTTTCATTTTCTTGGTTGGGGAAAAACATGGTCGTCGGTTGGCAATCCCGACCATATTTCCATTATAGCTCAATCATTTTATCATAGTGCTATAACATTTTTTACGATCGGTTATGGTGATGTTTTCCCTCAAGGAATCAGTCGCATTGTTTCATCTATCGAAGGTTTTGTAGGTGTATTTATGATGTCGTATTTTACTGTTGCTTTTGTTAGAAAAGTGTTGAGATAATTTAGTAACGATTCTTTTTTTAATTTGAATTATAAGCAGTGTTAAAAAAATTAAAATAAGACATAATTCGCTAAAATTGGACAAAAATTAGTAACTTGCGACCCCATTTATAATACTAAAAAACTGGTTAAATGACATTTGTAAATGACAAAATTGAACAAGAAGGTATTACTTTTGACGATGTATTGTTAATCCCTTCATATAGCGAAGTATTACCTCGCGAAGTAGAATTAAAATCGTTATTCACAAGAGAGATATCTTTAAATATTCCGATTGTTTCAGCTGCAATGGATACCGTAACCGATGCCCGTTTGGCCATTGCTATTGCCCGCGAAGGGGGAATCGGAGTCATACATAAAAATATGTCTATTGAACGACAGGCTAAAGAAGTAATGAAGGTTAAACGTGCCGAGAACGGTATGATTTTAGACCCGATTACAATTCACAAAGACAGCACTGTCGGAGATGCACTGCAACTCATGAAAGAGTATAAAATCGGCGGAATTCCTGTTGTTAATGAAGATAAGATATTGGTTGGAATTGTTACCAATCGCGACTTGCGCTTTCAACAAGATTATCATCGACCGATTTTTGAAGTCATGACAAAAGAAAACCTTATCACAACTACTCAAACCGTTAATTTAGAGAAAGCAGCCGAAATTCTTCAAGAACATAAAATAGAAAAACTTCCCGTTGTTGATAATAATTATCGATTGATAGGTTTATTAACTTATAAAGACATTACGAAAGCTCAAGATAGACCAAATGCTTGTAAGGATAATAAGGGAAGACTAAGAGTGGCTGCAGGTGTGGGTGTTACTTTTGATACAATGGATCGAATAGACGAGTTAGTAAAAGCTCAGGTTGATGCCATTGCTATTGATACAGCTCATGGTCATTCTAAGGGGGTGATTGAATTGCTGAGAAAAGCTAAGCAAAAATATCCTTCTATTCAATTTATTGCCGGCAATATTGCAACTGCAGAAGCTGCAATATCATTGGTAAATGCAGGAGCAGATGCTGTAAAGGTAGGAATAGGTCCTGGTTCTATATGTACTACACGTGTAATTGCCGGTGTGGGTGTGCCTCAGCTAAGTGCTATTTATAACGTGGCTAAGGCATTAAAAGATACAGGTGTGCCGTTGATTGCTGATGGGGGGATTCGTTATTCGGGCGATATTGTTAAAGCATTAGCGGCTGGTGCATATTCAATTATGGCAGGAAGCCTCTTTGCCGGAACCGAAGAATCACCAGGCGATACCATTATTTTTCAAGGAAGAAAGTTTAAAACATACAGGGGCATGGGATCTATTGAAGCCATGCAAGCGGGTTCTAAAGATCGTTATTTCCAGGATATGGAAGATGATATTAAAAAGCTTGTTCCAGAAGGTATTACGGGTAGAGTGCCTTATAAAGGCTCTTTATCAGAAGTGTTATATCAATTAGTAGGAGGTTTAAGAGCCGGTATGGGATATTGCGGAGCTAAAACCATTAGTGAATTACATAATGCTAAATTTGTCAGAATTACACATGCCGGTGTTGTTGAGAGCCATCCTCATGATATCACCATTACAAGTGAAGCACCAAATTACAGTCGAGAATAATAATTATTAAAAATAAAGAACTATGAAAAATAAATTTCTTTTATCATTATTTTTTTGCGGGTTCATTTTTTCAGCATTCGCACAATCAAATGACCCTATTTTAATGACAATTAATGACCAGAAAATAACAAAGTCAGAATTTGAGCGAATTTTTCACAAAAACAACAAAGATTCTGTAGCCGACGAAAAAGCGGTGAATGAATATTTAGATTTATTTATCAATTTTAAATTGAAAGTGTTCGAAGCATTAGCTAATGGATTAGATACTGCTGCAAATTTTAAACAAGAGCTTTCAAGTTATAGAAAGCAACTAACAGCTCCTTATTTTGTCGATAAAGAAACTGAAGATAAACTGGTTCGCGAAGCTTACGAACGAAAAAAAATAAGAATCAGAACCAGCCATATCCTTATTAAAGTTGCTGAAAATGCAAGTCCCTCAGATACGTTAGCTGCATACAATAAAGCATTGGAAATTAGAAATCGAATAATAAAAGGGGAAGATTTTTCCAAATTAGCCGCTGAGTATTCTCAAGACGATGTAAGCAAAGTGAATGGTGGTGATATAGGTTATTTAACTGTTTTTACAACCGTTTTACCATACGAAAATGTTGCATATCAATTAAAACCCGGAGAGGTTTCCATGCCTGTTCGTAGTCAGTATGGTTATCACATTATTAAAGTTACAGACCGAAAAGAAAATCCGGGTGATGTTAAGGTTGCTCATATTATGGCACTTGTTGCAAGAGATGCCAGCGACGAAGACGTTAAAAAAGCCGAACAAAAAATTAACGAAGCATATCAAAAACTTCAACAAGGAGAAGATTTTGCAAAAGTGGCAATGGATTATTCAGATGACAAAGCCTCTGCAAAAAGGGGCGGCGACTTGCCGTGGTTTGGAACAGGAAGAATGGTGCCCGAATTTGAATCAGCTGCTTTTGATACAAAAGTTGGTGAAATAACAAAGCCATTTAGAACAGCATTCGGTTTTCACATTATCAAAAAAATAGAAACCAGACCAATTGCACCTTTTGAAAATGAGCGAAACGATTTAGTATCGAAAATAGCTAAAGACCCAAGAGCTCAGAAAAGTAAAACTGTATTAATTGAAAAATTAAAAAAAGAATATGCATATTCCTTTAATAAAAAGGCTTTTGATGAAGTCATTGCTTTAGTAGATACTTCTTTATTAAGTGGAAATTATTCTGTTCCTAAAACAGCTAAACTCGAAAAACCACTTTTTACTTTAAAAGATTCAACATATACTCAAAAACAGTTTATTCAATATCTGGCAAATTACAAATCGAAACAAAAAGGAGCAAAAACGATCGATGCATCCAAAGAACTTGCTAAACAAATATACAATGGGTGGGAAAATGATAAAATTATTGCATACGAAGACGCTCGCTTAGAGAAAAAATATCCATCTTTTGCACAATTACTTCAAGAATATCACGACGGTATTTTACTTTTCGATTTAACAGATAAAATGGTGTGGAGTAAAGCAATAAAAGATACTATAGGTTTAAAAGAATTTTATGAAAAAAACAAAAACAAATATATGTGGGATACTCGTGCAGAAGCAATATGGATTACATATGAAAATGATAAGTGTAAAGATGCTCTGTTAAAAGCTATTGACAACAATAAAAAACAACAAACCATAGATGAGATGATTCAATCTATCAATAAAAAAGCAGTTTGCATAACGAAGAAAGACACAAAACTTATAAGCAAAGGCGATATGCCCGGAATAGATAAAATTGCTTTTAACGATGATAAAAAACTGAATAAAAAATATACGGTGTTTGATGATAAAAAATTAATTATTTACATCAATGGTATGGTGCCTCCACAACCCAAACAACTCAACGAAACAAAAGGTGTTGTTACAGCCGATTATCAGTCTTATTTAGAAAAGCAATGGATTGACGAACTTAGAAAAAAATACACGGTTAAAGTTAATCAAGACGTCCTAAAACAGGTAAAATAGAGTGCAATTATTAAAAAAAATAGTCATAAACGCATTGGCAATTGTTGGACTGCTGGGAATGTTTTCGTGTCAGCCTAAGGACGAGAAAATACCAGCTGAAAAAGTAATTGCCCGTGCGTTTGATACGTATTTAACTGAAGCTGAAATAAATGATTTGCTTCTCGAAGCAAAAACCCGAGAAGATTCGTTTGCCATTATTCAAAATTATATTCAAAATTGGGCTAAAAAAAAAGTGTTGCTCGACATAGCCGAGAAAAATCTTTCTTCTGAACAACTCAATATTTCAAAAGAATTAGAAGATTTTAAAAGTAATTTATTGATTTATAGATATCAACAAGCATATATTGCTCAGCATTTGGACACCATCGTTTCTGAAAACGAGATAGATAAGTATTATTCTGAACATCAAAACGAATTAACATTGACTGAAAACATCGTTAAGGCCTTTATGATTCAAGTCCCACGCAGCTTTAATCAAATTAACCGACTGAGAGCTGTTTACAAAAGTGAAAAGGCAAAAGATATAAAAGCATTAGACGTTATTTGTAACAAATACGCATATCAATGCAATGATTTTAATAATGAATGGGTGAGTTTTGATAAATTATTGAGTTTTTTACCGTCTAATATTAGCAATCCATCGGAGTTTCTTAAAAACAATAAAAGCATTGAGCTTACTGATACAAATTTTGTATATTTAGTTAATATCAAAGAGTATAAATTGGCTGGGGAGTTAATGCCAAAAGAATGGGGAACCAAACAGGTAGTTATTCCAAATATACTTATTCAGCGGAAACTAAAATTATTAAACGACTTAGAAAAGAAATCGCTGGAAGATTATATTAAGAAAAATAAGGTAGAATTTTATTATCCCTGAATTTTCCCTAAAATACTAAATACATCAATTGTTCTATTCACCTGACAATCGTTGGGATGTATTAATATGATTTAGCTACAATAACCCTTTTATTTGATGGCTTACCGGAAATGATACATTTGCCTATCTCTTCAGGTTCATCAAAAGGTATGCATCGAATGGTAGCTTTTAACTCGTCATTTATTATTTTTTCGCTTTCAGAAGTACCATCCCAGTGAACTAAATAGAACCCGCCATTTTCGATTTTTTCCTTTAAGCTTTCGAATGAATCTACTTTATGTGTGTTTATATTTCTGAAATTCAATGCTTTATTATATATGTTGGCTTGAATATCTATCAGCAATTGTTCTATATGCGGCATGAGTTCGTTTCGGTTTACTGATTTCTTTTCTAAGGTGTCTCTTCTGGCAATTTCTACTGTTTTGTTTTCAATATCTTTGGGACCAATGGCTATTCTAATAGGAACACCTTTTAGTTCATATTCGGCAAATTTCCAGCCGGGTTTATGGGTATCTCTATCGTCGAATTTAACACTAATTCCTTTTGCCTTAAGTTCTGTATATATCTGATTTCCATGCTCACAAACCATTGCTCGTTCGTCGTCGGTTCTGTAAATGGGAACAATAACGACTTGAATTGGAGCTATTTTTGGAGGCAGAACGAGACCATTGTTGTCGCTATGAGCCATGATGACAGCACCGATAAGTCTTGTCGATACTCCCCACGATGTTGCCCATACATATTCTTGTTTGCCCTCAGAATTTAAAAATTTAACATCAAACGCTTTTGCAAAATTTTGACCTAGAAAATGAGAAGTTCCGGCTTGAAGTGCTTTGCCATCTTGCATCATAGCTTCAATTGTATATGTATCTATAGCACCAGCGAATCGTTCATTTGCTGATTTTGCTCCTTTAATTACTGGAATAGCCAGCGTTTTTTCGGCAAATGTTGAATATACATTTATCATTTGTTGAGCTTCGGCCATGGCTTCTTCTTTTGTGGCATGTGCTGTATGTCCTTCTTGCCATAAAAATTCAGCCGTTCTAAGAAAAAGTCTTGTACGCATTTCCCATCTAACTACGTTTGCCCACTGGTTAATAAGCAAAGGTAAATCTCTATACGATTGTATCCAATTTTTATATGTATTCCAAATGATTGTTTCTGAAGTAGGTCGTACAATGAGTTCTTCTTCGAGCTTTGCATCTTCGTCAACAATAACTCCTTTTCCATTCGGGTCATTTTTAAGTCTGTAATGGGTAATTACTGCGCATTCCTTCGCAAATCCTTCTACATGACTAGCTTCTTTGCTAAAAAATGATTTTGGTATGAAAAGCGGAAAATAAGCATTTACATGCCCTGTATCCTTAAACATTTTATCTAATGTCTGCTGAATTTTTTCCCATATTGCGTAGCCATAGGGTTTTATCACCATGCAGCCTCTTACCGATGAGTTCTCAGCTAAATCAGCTTTTAAAACTAAGTCGTTGTACCACTGAGCATAATCTTGTTCTTTAGGAGTTAAAACTTTTGCCATAGTATTCTTCTTTTTTGGTATAGTATTTGTATTCTTGCTAAAAAATTGTTGCAAAATTAGTATTTTTACACAATAAAATAGATAGGAGGTCCCATCCATGAAAACAAAATTAATTTTTTCGGTAGCCATAGCCTTCGGGCTCATGAGTTGTTCTTCAACAAAACATGCATCGGCTTCATACAGCGACGATATATATCAATCGCCCGCTGTGTCATCTAAAGATGTAGCAAAAAGTACAGAAAATGTTGCTACTTCGAATGATGCTTATTATCAGAATAGTCAAAGCTCTGAAATTACTTCAACCGAACAAAATCAAGCAGATAATAATCAAAATGCGGAAAAATATGTAACAAACAATTATTATTCGTTTGATAAAGATGATTACTATGATTATGAATATTCGAGCCGTCTGCGTAGATTTCATGATCCATACATAGGATGTGGCTATTACGATTCGTATTATACCAATACTTATTGGTATAGCTATAATCCATGGGACTGGGGGATTAGTATTTATTTTGGTTATCATTGGTGGCCTTATTACAACTACTATTATTATCCTGCATATTATGCTGTAGGTTTTTATGATCCATGGTATGGACCTTATTGGGCTTACCATCCCTATTATTATTATTCGGGATATTATGGATATGGTTGGCATGGCGGTTATCATCATGGCTATTGGCATGGCTACAATCATGGCTATTGGGATGGCTATTGGGATGGTTATCACGATGCTTATGCTAGCAATTATTATTATAATAGCCATGATGGAACATTTTACGGGCATAGAGGTGATGGTTCATCCAGCGGTTCAAGAGGAAGAGATCCGTACAATTCATTTGTAAGCTCCTATAATCAAAGTACTCATAATGAAGTGTTAAGTCGCCCAACCTTTGTTAATAGTAGTTCTAACAGACCTCAAATTAATCAAAATCCGATTAGTATTGACAATAGTCGAAAACCCGGAAATAATGGTAGCGTAGAACCTTCTGGACGTATTCCTGCTAATTCTTTAGGAGAAAAGCCGAATAATGGTAGAACACCTTCAGTAAATGAACAACCTAAACCTATCGAAAATTCCAGACCATTGCCATCTTCATTCGGAACTGATTCAAATCGTCCGATAAATAGCAGACCGCAAACTGTTGAGCCTTCAAATGAACGTCCAATAAACAATAGACCTCAGTTAAGTGAACCTTCCATCAACAGCCGACCAAACAATGCCCGTCCCGAAATTAACGAAGAAAACCGTCGCCCTCAACCCAGTATTCAACCTTCAAATGAAAGACCCGAACGTCCGGTTAATGAACAACCCAACAATGTAAGACCGTCATACAGTCAACCTCAACGAAACAATAGTTCTATTGAGTATCGTAAGCCCGAAAACAATTCATATAATCGTGAAGTGGTTCCTCAACCTTCGCATAATCAACCCTCAAGACCAAGTAGTCCGTCATATTCGCAACCCAGTCGTTCCAGTTCTCCATCTTTTTCTCATCCTAGTAGTGGAAATTCGGGTGGTGGTAGCAGAAGTAGCAGCTCGGGAGGCAATGGAGGTCATCGTCGTTAATTAATTTAAAAAAAAGATTGCTATGAAAAAGATACTTTCAATTGTTTTTAGTTTGAGCACTTTAGCATTATTGGCTCAAAACGAAGTGGATGCTTTAAGATATTCACAAAACTTCTATGGTGGAACTGCAAGGTTTATGTCAACCGGCGGAGCTTTTAGTTCTATAGCAGCAGATGTCTCTGCAATTGGCATTAACCCTGCATCTTTGGGGAAATACAAGGGGTCGGAAATAACCATTACTCCTTTATTTTCACTAAATAATTCTTCTGCATTATACAATAGCTCTACAAGAGATAATTTTCGTTATCATTTTCAGATGGGAAATATTGGATTTGTAGCGAACCATAACAATGGCGATGCTTCTGACTGGAAATCGGTTTCATTTGCTTTTGCTTATAATAGAATGAATGATTTTTCACGATTGATTAATATTGAAGGATACAACAAAGAAAACTCCATGACCGACTATTTTGCTTCTATTGCAAATGGGAAAAAAGTAGATGAATTTGATGGATTTAATGAAGGATTGGCTTGGGATTCATACCTTATTGATCCGGATACCAATGGAACCAATTTGTATAAAACTGCTTTACCTAATTACGGCGAAAAACAAGTTAAAAGCTTGAGCAGTAAGGGTGGTATGGGCGAATATTTGTTTTCTATAGCAGGTAACTATAAAGATGTACTTTTTTTAGGAATGAGCTTAGGGATTCAAAATGTACGATACAGAGAATTTGATAATTACTCTGAAATAGACGATAAAGATACCATTGCTTCGTTTAATTATTTTAATTTCAATAAGGAGTTAAAAACCACAGGCTCAGGCTTTAATTTTAAGTTTGGGATGATTTATACTCCAATCCCCTGGTTTAGGCTTGGATTTGCAATGCACACTCCTACGTTTTTTAATTTATCCGATAGTTATAGCAGTTCTATAAAATCTTCATTTAACGATAACTTACATGGAGATGGTAAAGAAATTAAATCAAAACAGGGCGTTTTTGATTATCAGTTAACAACCCCTTTTAAAGCCATAGCAAGTGCCGGTTTTGTGCTTTATTCTACAAACAATGAAGTAAAATCACCATTGGCAAGTATTTCTGTTGAATACGAATATGTTGATTATTCAATGGCTCGTTTGTATTCAGATGGTTATGGTTTTGACTTAGAAAATGGTGTTATAGAAAAAGCATATCGGGCTGTCGGTAATATCAGAGCCGGTGCTGAGATTAAACTATCTGATATTTATTTAAGAGGTGGGTATGGCTTTTATCCTAGTCCCTATGAATCTGATCAGGCAAACTCTTCTGCTAATTGGTCTGTTTATTCTTTTGGAATTGGTATAAAAGGTGATTATTCGTACTTTGATATAGGGTTTAACTATTCAACCTTTAAAGAAAAATACTATTTATACGATCCTTCTGTAACACTTACCAATGCTGTATCATTAACAAATAACAATGTTGGCATGGTTGCTACATTAGGTTTTAGATTTTAGCATTCTTGAGTTATATATATAGGGGAGCTTGTTTTCAGGTTCCCTTTTTTTGTTTTTTGTATAAAGATAAACCAAATTCAATAACGTCAGCTTTTGCAAAATGTGATTTGAGCAATAAAGATGCTCTTAACCAAGAGTTAATATTATATCTTATTCCGAATTTACTGTAAACATACCCGTCTGAAAGAAGTGGGTCGTATATATAACATCCTGTTTGCATGGTTATTGATAATTGTTTGAAAATTAGGTCGTGTGAAAATCGGAGCCCGCTCCTAAAATAATGATTATAGGTATTAAAATTTGGTATAGCTTGCTCGCGAATTGGAATCGAAGGATCGTAAAACAAATCTATCCCGATGCCAAGTTTTCGCTTTAAAGAGATATACTTCTCAAAGGTAAAAGCTAAATTATTTACTAAATATGAATTGGGATCGGCAGGATAATTTTGCCTAGTGCCACACGAAAACATAATATCATATTCGTAAGCATTGTATTTGTTCTTTTTATATTGAGCTTTTTGTAGAAATGGTGTTTTTACTTTTGATAAATATCCAACGCTGATTTTAACAGTAGGAATGTTAAATCCTAAGTTAGGTTTTTTCCATGCGCCATTTGAATAGTGAGTAAATGAGATGCCTGTATTTATTTGTATTTTATTAAAATAATGAGAATAATATAGACCGAGATTAATATACGCATTAAAAGCCG
>DAOOWN010000035.1:0-26523 GCA_035371305.1 Bacteroidales bacterium | reverse complement strand
GGACTTTTTTGTATTTGACATACCTTTTGCTTAACGTTGTTAAAAACTACGCTGTTATATAGGAAAATAATAGCAGTAAAGGCAGAAATCATTGAAAATGATTTTGAATAGTTATTTTCAAGTGCAAGAAAGCATACTGAATTATATCCTGTAAATAAGTAAATTGTGATTATTTAAAATATTGCAGCATAGTAAAAAATCACGCTGAGCAGGGGAGAAGGAATAAAATGTTTTTCATTTTTCGGATTTATTATGCAACGTAATTGAGTAATTCAATACGAATAAAACTCATTCAAAATCTTCACATTAATCGATGTTTTGAAGTTATTCGTTTTTGAAAATTTTACTTTCTTGGTTTCTCCGGGTAATAAATCGAAAAAATTATCATCAAAAACATATCCTTCCGCTTCGAGGAAAATATTTTTAGCCAATGATTGCAATGCTTTTACAAGAATAGTATGGTTCGGTAATTCCTGAACCGAAACTTCCGCCTTACCAAGCCTCAGATTCATTGGCCTGTCGAAATAAAAATATTTTTCAGATAAAACGTTACTTTTCTGCTTTAACACCACTTTTATGAGAGATTTCTGATAATTCAAACTTTTTTGCTTCAAATCAGCCAATGAAAGTTTCACTTTATCTTCTGCTGACTGGGCTTTAATTATTGTTGTCAAAGAATCTTCAAAAAGCTTATTACCGTTAAATTCATAAAGCGCAAAAATTATCCCGGCATTAAAATCAAAAATCGAATCATTTACGACAGAAATAACAAAATTTGCTTTATCAGTATCACAAATTAGGCTGACAGTCGAAAATTCCTTTTTAACAGTATAATACGAAGCTTTAGGGATTTGCGAATAATCAATACAACTCCATGAAACAGAAGGCCAGCAGTCATTGAGTTGCCAGAATAAAGTTCCCATACAATAAGGCATGGCTTTGCGATGAGCCTCAATGGCTATTTCCATTCCCCTTGCCTGCAAAAGTTGTGAAACATAAACATAATCCTCAAATTTTGAAGGAATTTTATAATCCTGCTTCATATACTCACCCATCGTTTCAAATCCTTTAGGGTGTTTCTGATGATTTTTTACAGACTCAAAGCTAAGTTCTTTGTTTGTCATTGTTCTTAAGCAGGTCAGTGATGGCATTGCCTGAAAACCATATTCAGAAACAAAACGTCCGACTTTATTCCGGTATTCTTCAAAAGGTTCCGCTCCCCACCAAACTCCCCAATAATGCACATCGCCCTGCAAATAACTCTCTTTTCTTCCCCATCCTGTTGTGGGAGATGATGGATGATAAGCCCTGCCACTATCAAACGTTGAAATTAACTTAGGGATTTCTTTCTCAAAAAGCAATTTATAGTTTTGATAAATTTCTGTTGAATCCTCTTTCGAATAATTAAATTCCCTTTGCCAGCCCCAGTTCTTCCAGCCTTCGTCGTTCTCGTTATTACCACACCAGAGTACAAGGCATGGATTATTCCTCAAACGCCTGATTTGTTGTTCAATTTCAGAATTGACATTTGAAACAAATGCATTATCGCCCGGATACATGGCGCAGGCAAACATAAAATCCTGCCATACCATGATTCCCATTTCATTGCACAACTTGTAAAACTCGTCATTCTCGTAATAGCCACCACCCCACACTCTTAGCATGTTCATGTGGGCATTTTTTACCAATTGCAGGTATTTTTTATAATCTTCAGCTATAATTTCAGATGGAAATGATGATAGCGGGACCCAATTGGCTCCTTTGGCAAAGACTGGTTTACCATTAATTTTAAAATAAAATGAACTTCCGGACGAATCTGCTTTCTGCACTAATTCAATCTTTCTCAAACCAATTTCTGTCATTTTAGTTGAAATAGTTTTCCCGTTTTTTAAAAGCACTACATCCACCTGATAAAGATGTGGATCACCCATCCCATTGCACCACCAAAGCTGGGGATTATCCATTTGAATTTCTACAAATGACAATGTTTCTTTATCTTTCAAATCAACCTTTCTTTCCAATTTTTGCGCCTTATCCCAAACTTTAACTTTTAACTGGTAATCGGTGCCTATTGAATCAGAAAATTCTGTTTTAATCTGAATTATTGCCTTTTTAAAATCAAGTTCTTTTTGAATTACTTGCAAATCCTTAATTTCGACATCATTTATCAATCTCATGCAAACCGGTTTGTAAATTCCTCCAGCCAGAAACTTTGGAGCCCAATCCCAACCAAACTGATATTGTGCTTTACGTGTAAAAACCCGGTCACCTCCCGGTAATGTGTATGATATTTTTTGGCTCAGCTTTTTTTCTTCAGCTGATACCTGCTTTATAATGACTTCCAGCTTGTTTTCACCTGACTTTATTAATTGACTGGCATTAAAAGTCCATTTCCTGAACATGTTATCAACGGAAGCCATCTTTCTGTTATTCAAATAAATATCAGCATACGTATCAACACCTTCAAAGACCAGTTCTTTGCGTTTAAACTTCAAATCTTCATCCGTCAAATTAAAAACAGTTGTATATTTCCATGTTTCATTTTCAACCCATGCAAGTTTATGTTCATTATTTTCAAAATACGGATTGTCTATCAGCTTATTTTTGAGCAAATCCAGATATACACTGCCCGGGATAACTGCTCTATATGATTTTGAATCATTTAATTTCTGAAAATGCCAATCCAATAAATTTATTTCTTTAACCTGAGAAAAACTCACCAACGAGATAAGAAGAAAAAAGGTCAAAATAGAAATGCGAAGCGACATAAGATTCAGTTTTTGAACCTATTACAGTAGTTTACTCCCAGCTTATCCAATATTTGTGTTTGTATTTTTAATCGTTGAATAAATGAAGCATAATCCCTGTTGGGGTCATAAGTCCACAGGACTTCGGCCAAAGCTGCCATACGTGGCAAAGCCATATATTCTACTTGTTTAAATGTTGGTATATACTCTGTCCAAACATTTCCCTGAGCACCATATATGTATTTTGCATCTTCCTGACTCAATTCCTTAGGAACAGGATTATAAGCATAAACATCTTCCAATGGGTTATATCCTCCAATGGCTAATGGCTCGTTTTCCACATCTTTGTATTGATAATGGTCTAAATAACAGGGATGTCCGGGAGTCATCACTACAAAATGCTTTTGTTTTGCAGCTTCAACACCTCCCTGCTCACCCCGCCACGACATTACGGCAGCATTGGGAGCAAGCCCGCCTTCGAGAATTTCATCCCAGCCAATAATTTGTTTCCCCTTTTTATTGATATATTTTTCTATTCGTTGAATAAAATAGCTTTGCAACTCATGCTCATCTTTTAATCCTTCGCTTTTCATTCTTGCCTGACATTTCGAACAGTTGTGCCATCTGTCTTTGGGACACTCATCACCACCAATATGAATGTATTTACCGGGAAATAAATCACAAACTTCGTCCATCACCCCTTCCAGAAACTTAAAGACACTGTCGTTTCCGGCGCATAAAACATCTTCAAAGACACCCCATGAGGTTGCCGTTTCAAACTTTCCGCCTTTGCACGAAAAATTGGGATAAGCAGCTAACACTGCCATACTGTGCCCCGGCATTTCTATTTCAGGAACTACGGTAATGTGTCTGTCTGAAGCATAGCGTACAATATCTTTTATTTGCTCCTGTGTATAAAAGCCACCATAAGGTTTTCCGTCATATTCATCTTTAGCTGACGGCCTTCCAATTAAAGTTTCTTTTCTGTACGAAGAGATTTTTGTCAACAATGGATATTTTTTGATTTCGATTCTCCAACCCTGATCATCAGTTAAGTGCCAGTGAAAAACATTCATTTTATACATAGCCAGATAATCAATATAGCGCTTAACTTCATTCACCGTGAAGAAATGCCGGCTGCAGTCTAGATGCATTCCACGCCACGAAAACCCCGGATAATCCTCGATTTCGACAGACTGAATTTTGGTTTCTTTGTCAAAAGGAATTAGTTGCAATAAGGTTTGAACTCCGTAAAATACGCCGGCAGCATCGCTCCCACAAATATCAATATATTGCGGATTAACTTCCAGTCGGTATTTAGATTGAACAGAATCTGCTTTAGTATAAAGATGTATGAAGTTTGATTTTACTCGCGCAGTTTCTTCTAAAGATTTAATCTCTATACCAAAGCGGAATTTAAATTCTTCTTTTAAGTAAGAAGCTTCTTTCTCCATGCCTTTTGAAAAGACTATAACCGTATTTTTATTGAATTCAAAGTACTTATCGCTTGTTGCAACTTTCCGGGGATACGGCACTAAAGGTAAATTCTGTGAAAATAAAGGATTAATGCTGATAAGAAATAAAAAAATTATAGAGAAAACAATCCTGCCCATTGAAAATGGTATTGTCAACGTAAATTAATTAGGAATAAATTTAAGCTTCGTTAACTGTAAATTGATAATACTCCACTACCGGGTTTATCAGCATTTTTTGGCACATTTCATCAACCATTTTTTCGGCTTCGGCTTTTGTTTCGGCTTCTAATTCAATAAATATATGTTTGCCAACACGAACGTTCTTTACGCTTTTAAAAGAAAGATTATACAAACCAAGCATTACAGCTTTACCTTGAGGGTCTAACAATGCTTTTAATGGCATAACATCGATATGAGCTTCAAATTTTGTCATATTATTCTATTTTATTTATTTCATTTGGTAATTGAATATCTCTAATTCTTAACTGTAGGCTAACCTTATTCATAAATTCATTTTTGTCGATAGAGTAACAAATATTAAATTTTTTGGTATGAATAAGTTCATCTACTTTGTAACCCATATTAAAGGCTATAGCCGGGAAAAAATAATTTTTACTGCTTTCTTGTTTTAAATCGAGCTTTAAATGTTCGTTATTTTTTCCTACTGTTTTACCCGATCCTGTATCATACACATCGTACGATGCAAATACCGGTGTCATATTTCCGGGTCCAAACGGCTCAAATTTGTGTAGAATTTTAAAAAAGCGTGCATCTATATCTTTAAATTCGAGCACATCATCAATTTCGATATGGGGTATAAGCAGTTCATCAGTTATTGTTGACGAAACTATATTTTCAAATGTTTCTATAAACGTATAAAGTTTTTCGGGTTTGAGCGAAAGTCCCGCTGCAAACATATGTCCACCATAGTTCTCTAACAAATGACCGCATTTATCTATGGCATTATATAAATCGAAGCCATCTACCGTACGTGCAGAACCATTTACCATGCCATTTGATTGTGTTAAAATAATGGTGGGTCTGTAATAATATTCTATTAGCCTTGAGGCAACAATTCCTATTACACCTTTGTGCCAATTCTGATTGAAAAGAACGGTGGTTTTCTTGTCTTTATATAATTCGTCTTTTTCAATCATCTCTACCGCTTCCTGAAATATTTTTTGGTCGAGCGATTTTCTGTCTTCATTGCATTCGTCGATATCACGAGCATGCCTACGTGCTTCGGCATCGGTTTCCGAAGTAAGCAATTCTACCGCTTTTGTTCCGTTTTCAATTCGTCCGGCTGCATTGATGCGAGGACCAATTTTAAACACAATATCGTTAATATTTAACTTTGTTTGCCCTACTCTGGCTATATCTTTTAACGCTTTTAAACCAATAATCGGATTTTCGTTTAATTTCTTAAGTCCAAAATGGGCGATAATACGATTCTCGCCAATGATAGGAACAATATCCGAAGCAATACTTACTGCAACCAGGTCTAAATATTGAAACAACTGTTCGAGGGGGATATTTTGTTTTTGGCAGAATGCTTGCAATAATTTAAATCCTACTCCACAACCGCTTAAATCTTTAAATGGGTAAAGGCAGTCGTTGCGTTTTGGATCAAGAACAGCCACTGCATTGGGAATGGTATCGCCGGGTAAGTGATGGTCGCAAATAATAAAATCGATATTTTTTTTATTGGCATAGGCTATTTTTTCAACCGCTTTTATACCACAATCTAAAGCAATCACTAAATCAAATTTCTGTTGTGCAGCAAAATCAATCCCTTTAAATGAAATTCCATACCCCTCATCGTAACGATTTGGAATATAAAATGAAATATTGCTATACCTCTTTCTTAGAAACGAATAAAGCAGTGAAACGGCTGTTGTACCATCTACGTCGTAATCACCGTATATAAGGACTTTTTCGTTGTTCTGAAAGGCTTTTATTAATCTATCTACTGCCAAATCCATATCTTTCATTAGAAACGGATCGTGCAAATCGCTTAAATTGGGGATAAAAAAAGATTTTGCTTTTTCAACCGTATCTATGCCTCTTTGGGTTAATAAATTCGCTAAAACAGGGTGAATTTCGAGCTGATCAGAAAGTAGCTTAATAACTTCCTCATCACCCTTGGGTTTTAATATCCAATGTTTAAAAGGTATAGTCATGTTTTAATGTTAAATAAATGAGTAAAATGGTTTAGTAGTTTTGTTTTAACCTCTTCTATCTGAATGGGATGACCCAATTCCTTTTGTAATGAGGTTACGCCTTTGTCTTTAAAACCACAAGGATTGATATAATTGAAATAATTTAAGTCGGTATTAATGTTAAATGCAAAACCATGCATACTAATCCAATGAGATACCCGAACTCCGATTGCACAAATTTTTCTGGCTTTAGAGGGGTGACTGGAATCAAGCCACACGCCCGTTGCACCTTCTAAACGTTCAGCCGTTATAGAATAGTCTGAAAGTGTCTGAATAATCGCTTCTTCAATGTTATAAATATAATTTTTGATTCCCATGTTTAATTTTTGCAAATCTAAAATAGGGTATCCAACAATTTGACCGGGACCGTGGTACGTAATATCTCCGCCTCGGTTGGTTTTATAATATGTAGCATTAATGCGTTGAAGCATTTCGTCACTTATGAGTAAATTGCTGTTATTGCCGCTATTTCCTAATGTATATACATGAGGATGTTCGCAAAAAATAATATATCCAAGAGAATCTGTTGAAGTAGCATTTTCTCTGTTTTTCAATACTTGAGCATGTAATTCGTCCTGATAATCCCATGCTTTTTTATATTCGATTAAGCCAATATCCTGATATTCTGCACTATACATAAACTTTATTGAAAAGACTAAAATACAAACAATTTTGAATTTATCCTATGAATTTTTGCACGTATAAAAATTTAAATAAAATCAATTCGCTTCTTTTTTTTGACTCTTTATAATTTCCCTGATTTTTGCATATTTAGCAAAAGCGGCAAATGACGATATGGCTGCAATGATAAATCCATAATAACCATCTAAAAAACCACCTTTAAAAAAATAATCGCGTTTAAATTTCCACATTGCTTTAACTATCATACCGCAAAAAGTAACGGTCCTACCTCTTTCCACATCGGCTTTTGAAGCAATTTCGGTAAATTTATTGACTTGTTCTAAATGTTGATGAATGGAATAATAGGAATAATGCAACAAATCGCCGTTGAGTTGAGATATGGAGCACCCGTCTTGCATTTCAAAGCGGTCATGTGGATTTACTCCGGTCCATTGACCTTTAGGAGCATACCACAAACGCAATTTTTTATCGGGATACCAACCTCCGTGCTTTATCCATTTGCCGCAATAATTGGTAATTCTGTTTATATAATATCCATCGTATTTCCAGTTTTTTTTAACTTCAAGAATTGATTTTTGAAGTTCTTCGGATAAAACCTCATCAGCATCGAGCGATAAAACGTAAGGATATGAAGCTTGCGTAATTGCATAGTTTTTTTGTTGTATATGTCCTTCAAAAGCATGCTCTACAAACTTCACCCCATAGCTTAGGCAAATTTCTTTGGTCTTATCTTTCGAAAATGAATCTACCACAACTATCTCGTCCGCAACTTGTTGTGCTGCATCCAAGCATCGTGCAATGTTTTTTTCTTCGTTAAACGTAATAATAACAACAGATAACTTTATACTTTCAGTCATGATAATACACTCTTTTTACTCTTCTCGAAATACCTGTAAACAACTCATAAGGAATGGTTCCTAATATTTTTGAAATCGATTCAACATCTTCGATACTTTCAAAAACAACAACCTCGTCTCCTTCGTTCACGTCGATGTCAGTAACATCGACCATGCACATATCCATGCAAATAGTACCTATAACCGGAGCTTTTTTATTTTTAATTTTTACATGTAACACGCCATTACCTAGTCTCCGATCAATACCATCTGCATAACCTACGGGTAATACAGCAATTCTACTTTTTTTATGCAAAACGCCCCTGCGATTATAACCGATGGTTTCGTTTTCTTCCAATTCTTTTATCTGAGAAACAATTGTTCTTAACGAAAATACCGGCAAAAGTTTGTCTTTTATAACTCCGGCATTGCTAATTCCATACAAACCAATTCCCAATCGAACCATATCAAATGCAAAATCAGGAAAACGCTCAATACCGGCTGAGTTTAAAATATGAACTAAAATTTTGTCATCACATACCTGCTGCAATTTTGACGCACTTTCTTGTAAAAGGTTAATTTGCCGCATGGTAAAGACATCTTCGTTTTTATCTTCGGCAGCAGCTAAATGGCTAAATACCGATTTTATTTTAATCCAGGGCAATTGCTTTATTCTTATAGCGAGTTGGGTTATTTCGTCTTGCAAAAAGCCTAAACGATGCATGCCGGTATCCACCTTAACATGAAATGGATAATCGGTATAACCAATGTGCGAAACAGCCTTAGCAAAAAGCTCCAAAATTCTGAAATTATAGATTACCGGCTCCAATCGATGCTCAATAATTGCGTCAAACGTATGCGCTTCGGGGTTCATAACCATTATCGGGACATGAATACCGTTTTGGCGCAACTCTATTCCTTCGTCAGCATAAGCTACGGCCAAATAATCTACATGATGATGTTGTAAAAGCCTTGCCACTTCAAACAATCCACTACCATATGAAAACGCTTTTACCATGGCAACAATTTTAACATTCGAGGGCAATAAAGACTTGTATGTAAAATAGTTATTCAGAAGAGCATTCAAATCAATCTTTAAAATCGTTTCGTGCGTTTGCAATTGCATTTTTTCGCTTATTCGCTCAAATGCAAAGGCTCTTGCGCCTTTTAGCAACACGGTCATATTAGCAAATGGAACACGGTTATATTGCTCCAAAAATGCTTCGACGGTATCAAAAAACAATGCTTTGGTTTTAAATAAATTTTTGTAGGTTGCAATTTCTTTCCCGATACACACCATCAAATTAATACCTGCCTGATTTATCCATTTTGCAAGGGTTTTGTAAACTTCATCGGTTTTAAATCCTGTATGCGGCACATCTGATAACACAACTGCTTTTTGTGGATGATTGTTTTGTTGTTTTAAAAATTCCAACGCAACCGAAATGGACGTTAAATCGCTGTTATAAAAATCGTTAATCAGTGTACAATGATGGGCTGCTTCTACCAATTTTAACCTCATATCAATAGGTCTGAGCAAAGAGATTTGTTCTATTATTTGCTGCATTGGAATTCCAAGTATATACGCAACTACCAACGAAGTAATTGCATTTTCAATAAAAGCGAAATGGGTAAAAGGCAGATGAATAGTGTAGCTGCTATTTTCAATAAAAAATGATACGCTTGTTTGTGTAGAGCGAGTATCGATTGATTGAATCCTTAAAAAATCGTCATTTCGTTCACCCCAGGCAACCAACTTCTTATTTGGATAATTTTTCTTCAGTCTTTCGGATATATTTTCGTATTTCGAAGGATAAATTATCAACTCAGCGGTTTGAAAAAGTTGTATTTTTTCATCGATTTTTTCATCAATCGAAGTAAAATTTTCTTGATGTGCATTCCCAATATTTGTAAAAACACCTATGGTTGGCTTTATGATTTCCGAAAGTCGATACATCTCATTCGGTTTTGAGATACCGGCCTCAAAAATCCCCAAGCTGTTTTTTTCTGACATCTGAAAAATGGACAATGGCACTCCCAACTGGCTATTGTAACTTTTGGGACTTCGTACTACATTGTATTGATTACATAGTAAATCAAAAAGCCATTCTTTCAATATGCTTTTTCCGTAACTACCTGTAATTCCAATAACCTGATATTTAAAATGAATTCGGTGCCACGAAGCAATTTTTTGTAAAGCATTAAGCGTTGATGGCACGATAAAATAGGTGGCGTCTTCTTGTAAAAACGCGGGTTTATGTTCCAATAAAAAAACTTTACATCCTTGTTTATATATATCATCTACAAATTGATGCCCGTCAAAACGATTTCCGCTTAATGCCACAAACATGCTTTCATCGGTAAAAACAGGATACCTGCTATCTGTAATCACATACTTTACAACACCATTATTTTTACCCAAAACCTCACAATTGAGTACTGAGGCTATTTCAGTGCATGTATAATTCATTTATCATTATTTTTAATAGCTGTATTAAAACATTCGCGACACAATGGTTCGTATTCCGTTGTTTCGCCCAAAAGGACTAATTTATCGCTTTTTATTTTTCGGTGCGAAAATTGTGCTAAATTACCGCAACGCATACAAATGGCATGTACTTTCGTTACATATTCTGCGATAGCAAGCAATTTTGGTATGGGACCAAACGGTTTTCCCAAAAAATCCATATCCAAACCGGCAACAATAACACGAATTCCTCTATTTGCAAGGTGATTGCAAACTTCAAGCAATGTGTCGTCAAAGAACTGCGCCTCGTCTATTCCAACCACATCCACATCGTCGCTTACAAAAAGCGAAATATTTAACGCAGTATCAACCGGAGTAGAAGGGATAGCATTCTCGTCGTGCGAAACAACTTCGGTTTCGGAATAACGAACATCAATTTGAGGCTTAAATATTTCAATCTTCTGTTTAGCTATTCGGGCACGATTTAAACGACGAAGCAACTCCTCCGTTTTTCCCGAAAACATGGACCCGCAAATAACCTCTATCCACCCCCGCTTTACATAATCTCCTGATTTTTTTTCTAAAAACATACTATTAATAAAATCTTAATTTACTTATTTTGTAACTTTACAAAGTTAATTCATAATTTTGCTTTACTAAAATTTTTTTTCATTATGACACGTAATAAACAGTGGGACAGTATTTTAATTAAAATCGAAGAATGTAAAAACGATATTCAATACATTCAAAACAGCACTTCGGATATACCTATGATCGAAATTGATATTGCCATGGAGAAACTCAGCAGAATATACGAGAGGCTGCTTTCGCTAAAGTTAGGAGCTGCTACCACTGATGAAAATGGCTTTTTCGCAAAAAACTCATCGCTTATCACTAAAATCATTAAGGATTCGGTCTTCAATACCGATCTTGAAAAAAAAGAAACCACCCAAGAAAAATCGGAGAAAGTTCCGGAAGTTAAAAACGAAATAAAAGCCGAAACCGGCCTCCCCATAATTGAAGAACCTATAAAAGAAGAAAAAGAAAAACCAAAAGTTATTGAAAAAATTGAAGAAAAAAAAGAACCAACGAATAAAGAAGAAATAAAAACCAAAACAGATGATCGTCAAAACAGATCAACAAAAACAATAGCCGAAACACTAAAAACAAATACCAAATCTACAGTTGGCGATCTCATGGCATCGGTTTACAACAAAAAAGACATTGCTACATTGCAGCAGCTAAAACCCATTAAAGATCTTAAACAAGCCATTAGCATCAACGATAAAATTATGTTTATAAGAGAAATTTTTGCAAACAACGTTGATAAATACAATGAAACATTAACTGGAGTAAACAACTGCTCTAACCTTGATGAAGCACTTGCATTATTGGACTCGAAACTAACTATTCAAAGCGAAAATACTGCCATGCAACAATTGCTGGAACTCATTTACAGAAGATTTATGTAATTTGCGTCTTTAAAGCAAAAAAAATAACATTATAACCGGATGAAAAAGAGGGTCATTGTATTCGTATTTTTATTAGCGAGCATCGCATCCAAAGCAAGCTTACCCGATTCGCTTCTTTTAAACCTTAACCCCGTTCGATTCAAATTTTACTACGAAAATTCGCATACCATTTATGCTGAAAGCGGTTACTTTTGGGGCAACAACAACGGTGCTCATTTCTCCTTAAATTATGACGGAATTGTAAAATCATATCAATACCTTATTATTTCGCTCAGAATTGGAGGAGGATACAGCTTTGCTGAACAACGCGACTCCTTTCTGCGTCAGGAAATTATATTTCCGATGGCGGTTCATTTTCAGCTTACAAAAGTAAACACACAAGCCGGAGGATTTAGGCGTTATAACATTCGCAATATTTTTCAAAAAATTATAATGAAAACAAATGTTGACATAGGATTTGGAGGATACAACTTTGCAAATCGTCAAAATATAAGCCCGTTTCTTTCACTAGGATTCAGACACCAAAGTCCTGAAGGTGGTTTTATGTACAGAATAAGTGGTGATGTACATTTAGACAATATTATCCGAAAAAATTCATTCAACACCGCATATTATGGACTTTTATTATCATTAGGCTGGACTTTTTGAAACTATATTAAAACTTAATCCGTAAAAATATACCGTAAACAACATTTCATATGAAGAAAATTTTATTTTTTCTTTTTATTTTAATGGCTTCACTCAATTTAAAGTCACAAACTTATACAATTAGCCATTATATACCTTGGAGTACACACCATCAAAACATGTGGGGACCTAACGGGAACCCGTTTCATCTCAATATCAACCAGCAGCTTTTTAACATCAACACCAACGACACCAATTCATTTGGCGGTATTGATTATATTTTTGGTCTTCCCTTTGGTGCACAATTCGATTTAACCACTCACTTGTTACTTGGCAGCACTTTTTCTATCAGCGGATTTCATACCGGCTGGATTGATGTCGATTATCCGGTTCGTATCGACCTTACTTTTCCATCGCCTCAAACTTTTATGCCCGGTGATTGGATAACCATCAATTCTCGCTATCATGTAATGAATGGATGGAATCTTAATTCAAGTTTTCCACAAGACGGTGTTATTGATTTAGACTTAGATTTTGGCATTCATGTCGGATTAGACGGCACTATTTGCTTTGGTGCCTGCGACAATTTTAATATTATCAACATAGATGTACCCGATGACAGCATTTCTATCATTCACATCGACCAACAAAACGGCGATGTAACCTACCCATGTATGCAAAACGGACAACTCGCTTTTTGCCACGACACCATATTGCCCATCGTTTTCAACAATGCATGGGGAACCGGTATTTCGGGCGAAATTGGCTTGCCCTATATTACAACCCAAGATTATTTAGATTCTACTCAGCTCTGCCATAAACAACTCATTGCTCAGGGCGACGATCCGTATGCACATTTTAATATCGACATTATCCAATTTCTTTCGGCTATTGCCGGCATACTGCCACCATCCACCGGACAACCTATTCTTAATTTTATTAACATGCTCCACGATACAATTGACATTGGTGGCGGTATTAGTATTGAGTATCAACTTTTATCTGCAGAATTAAATATTTCCAACACATTGCAACAAGATTTAACCTTTAACCCTACAATTTGGAATCATTTTACCTTACCTACTGCTGTCGATTATTATGTTACAGATCCTAATCAAAACAACGCCACTGTTGCTACAGGAAATTCGGCACTTATCGATTTTCAGGCTTGCCACGATTTACACATCAAATATCCTTGTTTTGGTTATCCTCAATTCCCTATTGGCATTGCCCATTCGCTCGATAATGAATTTACCAATCATACGTGGGACAGTGTAGCATTTTCGCTTACAGTAAATGCTTTTGAATTTTGGATAAACCTCCCCTTCTTATTAAAACAAATGCATGGCGATTCTGCCGAATTTCAATTTACACCTCAAGATTCCATCATGTGGGCTGACAGTCTGAAAAAGTTTATTGCCGAAAAGCATTTCAATTTAGACAAACAAAATATAAATATACCCGATACCATTATTCAACATTTATGCAATACACGAAGCTCCATTCATATTGGACCGCTGTTGCATTGGGACATTCCGTTGGGATATATTCCCATTACTTGGTTTAACGAAACATGGGAACTTGCCGGCTTTAACGACACCATTTTCCCACCGGAAACATTATTCCCCTTACCCGAAATGCAAATCAACGTAACCGGAAAAATGTGCTACGAAGATGTTTCGGGTACGCTTACCGTTACAGTTGAGCACGGACGTCCACCTTATACGTATTCCTACTCAAACGGAGTTTCCGTAACAACTGCCGATACATTTAATGTTCAGACCGGATTTGCTCCCGGCACTCACTATGTTACAGTAACCGACAACAATGGGTGTTCGTTAGTCGGGAGTTATACTATTGTCGGCAATAATCCTCAAATACTTTATCAATTCGACATTCAGGATGCCCTTTGCCACGGTACAGCAAGCGGAGGTGTTTCAGTTGTTGCCAGCGGTGGAACACCCGGATTTACATACGAATGGTCTAATGGAGCAACAACAAATAATAATGCACCCATTACTGCCGGATCGTATTCCGTTACCATTACCGATGCCGTTGGATGTACAGCAGTTGGCACTGCCTATGTGTCTGAACCACCAACCTATGTTTCGCTTTCAGTTGACAGCATTATAAAAGTAGAATGTTTGGGAGGAACCACCGGAGCTATCTATTTAAGTACCAATGGTGGTGTTGCAGGTTATACGTATCAATGGAGCAATAATGCCAATACCGAAGACTTAATAAATGTTTCGTCCGGAACATATACCGTTACCGTTACCGATAATCATGCTTGTACACTTGTTCAGACCTATATTGTTCCACAAGTACCACATTGCTGTATGACGCCCAATGCCGGTAACGATAAAAGCGTTTGCGGTTATACCACACAACTCGAAGGTAGCAATCCAACACCCGGAAACACGGCTCATTGGCAATTTATAGGAGGACCCGGCACTGCCATCTTCTCCAATCCTTACTTGCCTAATAGCAATGTAATGGTTAGCGGACCCGGAACGTATCAATTTACTTGGCACGAATACAGCTCTGTTTGCGACTCGCTCGATACCGTTAGCATTACTTTTATCACACAACCCCACGCTAACGGAGGTCCATCACCTGTTAATGTTTGCGGCGTAAATTATAATTTGCAGGCACAATATAGTGTAAACGGCTCAACGGGAACGTGGCAAATCTTACCTCCTTCGCAAGGATTATTTACTCCCAGCAACAACGATGCAAATGCTGTATTTACAGCAACTTCGGGCTATCATACGTATTATTTAACATGGACAGAAAACAACTTGGGTTGTACCTCAACCGATACGATTCAGTTGGATGTTCATGAAATGCCCATGCCCGATGCCGGTCCCGATCTTGCTATTTGTGGACACGAAATTGTATTAACCGTCAATAGTACATATCCCGGCTACTGGTCATCATCTAATCCAACAGCACATTTTCTGCCTGATAACACTTCCGATAGTGTGTTGGTTAATATTGTTGCCATTCATTATTTAGAAGTTGACACATTCATTTGGACAGCCTATTCTGATTATTGCACTAACTACGATACGGTTTTAGTAACATTCTCTGCTACTCCTCATGCCGAAGCCGGCAGTACTCAATCCATATGCGGATACTCTACACAGCTCGCTGCCGACACCATTGGCAGTATTGCATCGTCGGCATTCTGGACATGCAACAATAACGGCATTACAATTACATACAACGGCTCTGATCCTTTACCGTGGAACCCTCAAGTATCCATCAATAATCCTGCTCAGTTTTTTGCTACCTCCGACTTTCAATCGGTATATTTTTACTGGCATGTACAGAGCGGTCCCGGTTGTCAATCCTACGATTCGGTTCAGGTTTTCTTCCATCAAATTCCGATTGCCAATGCCGGTTTAGACACCGTTGTTTGCGGAAAAACCTACTGGCTACATGCAACTACAAGTTTAATAACCCCCACCGGTCAATGGTCGGTATTGAACGGACCCGGCACAGCTAACTTTACACCCAACAATCAAGCATTAAGCATGGTAACCGTTACTCAATACGGAAATTATAGCTTTATATGGAAAGAAATGAACCCTCATATGTCAATGTGTTACGATCAAGATACAGTAAACATTGAATTCTTATTAGCTCCGGAACCCGATGCCGGAACCGACTTTAGTGTTTGCGGCAAATTTGCTCAGATTTGTGCACATCCAACCATGCCCAATGGCCAATGGAGCGGACCAAGCGGAATTGCATATTATGTCAATGAAACCGATTCCATCCCCACTCCAAGCAATAACTCACAACCCTGCACATGGATTCGCTGGCCCTCGGAAAACGATACCATCACTATGTATTGGACCGAATTTAACGGAACTTGCTACGGCTACGATTCTGTTAATGTATATTTCGGCACCTTAGTCGATGCTGTTATTTTGACCAGTCCTTCCGACTCGCTGGTATGCGGACCTAGCTATTATCTTTTAGCTGCACAAGAGCCTTCACATGGTTATGGTTATTGGATTGACGATGTGTACAATACTACTTTTTCGCCTAATCCCTACCAATATAATAATGTTGTGGCAACTATCGATACCGGCGGAACCAGCTATTATGGACTTCATCATTTTTATTGGATAACAGTCAATGGCAATTGCAAAGATACCAGCAATGCATTAAGTGTTACCTTTATCCAAAAGCCTCATGCTAATGCCGGCGGGCATTATTGGCCCGGATTATTTGGTAACCAATCCGAAATCAAAACCGATACCGTTTGCGGACTTGATTATCAAATGAATGCACATACATCATTAGGAGTAGGAACATGGTATAGTTCAGATATTACATATGTACACTTTGTTCAAGGATTTAATAATTTTACACAATCACACATTTCAAACGATAGTTTATACCTTCTTTGCCAAACTTGCTATACTGTTTTCTCTACAGCAACACCTTATCGTGAATTTATTTGGCACGAACAAAATAACATTTGTACAGATGCTGATACTATACGCTTATACTTTGCCCCACGCCCAAGCGGACAATTTACCGTTACCACTCCAGCCTGTAGATATGACAGTTCTATGATCATTGCTCAAACATGGAACTTGCCAAACAATATTAATTATGGAATTACTGAATTTAATTGGAATTATCCCGGTGGTTATCTCAATTCAAGCATAACAGACCCATTGCACAGCGATACCATCTATGTTTCGTGGGACAATGGAAACCAACATTTAGTAACACTCATCGAGCAAAACAAATGGGGATGTTATAGCGGTTTAGTAAGCCACACGGTGAACGAACCTGCACCATTCAACCCACAAAACCTAATAACTCCCACAACTTGCGGACATTGTAACGGAAAAATTGAGCTTAACACCAACTATACCGATCCACAAGGAATAACCCATACCAATTATTATACATTCCAATGGCTCGACACAAATAGCATTTCACTAATTCGAGATGAATTGTGTCCCAACTCCTGGTACTCGGTATTAGTAAATGGTCAATCGTTGAGCCCCGATGCAGCCCCCGAAACTATATGTCACGACACACTACACATTTTTGTTCCCGATACCGGAACGGTCATTGCTTCGTTCGACACCACCTTATTGGAACAACACCAAGTTGCACCATATCAAGTTGTTATGCAAAACACTACCATCAATGGCAGAAAATACTCATGGCGTGTTTACGATGAAAACAACCAGATGATTTTTTCGTCAACCTCCGAAAATCCAACCATTACATTTACACAGGAAGGGTGTTATACCATCATGTTGATTGCGACAAGCAAAGACGGTTGTATTGACACCGCTATTTTCAAACCCTTGTGTGTTGACAAAGAACCCATTTTTGAAGTGCCGAATGTGTTCACACCAAACGGTGACGGCAACAACGATGTATTCAAAGTGCACGGTGAAGCTATTGACGAATTCGAAGCAAAAATATACAACCGTTGGGGCAGAAAAGTTTATGAATGGAACGATATAAACGGCAGCTGGGACGGAAAAATTACCGGTATCGAAGCTTCACCCGGTGTATATTATATAATAATAAAAGCAAAGGACCGTCGTGGAAAAGATTATAAATACGAAGGCTACTTACATTTGTTGAGAGAAAAACAATGAAGCATTTTTTCATCTCTTTCATGCTCTTAATAATACCACACATACTGTTGTCGCAAAAAGACAGTAGCAATAAAAGTTGTATAAAACTCAATGTTTTGTCTCTTTACAATGTCATTTTTGACTCAAAAAAAGAAATACGTGCTGGTGTTGAATTTGAACGGAAAATAAATGAGAATTGTTCTTCATTCCATCATTTAGATGCCGGCTTATATGATCAATATGATTTTTATAAGTATTATGATTTCTTCAATGAGGAGGGCGGGTTGCATTATACAAGACAGCACGTAACTTCATATGGAGTGAATCTTATTCAGGGTGTAAATTACAGACTTCCCATATTAAAAAAATCAAAACGTTTCAGCTATTTTGTCTCATCATTGATTGATTTACACTACTACTGGAAAGAACTTAAAACGACAAATAGTATTAATGATTACTTGATTCAGGATAGCTATCATCAGTTTTCGGGAGGAATCGGGCTTGGAATTGGTGCAAAATATAAAATTTCAAAGCATTTTTTATTGGAAGCAAATACAAATATGACGGCTACACTTTTCAGCTTTTTTAACAAAAATGAAAATAAAATAGCAGTTTTAGACGCTCAGTGGCAAACCGCTAATTATAAACTCTGGGGAATTAGCCATATTCAACTATGCTATGCGTTTTAAGCTAACCATAATCATATCATTTTTTTCTATTTTATTGCTTTTTCAGCGATGTAATAATGATCCATTATCTGATAACAGCTATTTTGGTACAAAAGTCATGATAATCGGACATCGTGGATTTAGTACGAAGTATTTAAAAAATCCGGGCAACACCATTGAAACAGCTCTAATTTCAACAAACATTGGCGCTGATGGATGCGAATTTGATGTTCAAATTACAAAAGACACTGTTTTAGTTTTGTTTCATGATTTTGACTTACATCCAATGACTACTGGAAACGGAAAAGTATATAATTACACATGGGAGGAAATAAAGACGTTTAAATATTATCCTTTTGAAAATAACATTTATATAAACCGAGCCGATAGTGTTTTTAGTCAAATTCCAAACATTCAGAATTATTATTTTTCATTTGATTGCAAAGTAGATCTTGAAAATGAGGATCTGAATCAATATGAAGCTAAGTTGGCAAGAGCCATTCAACGCCTTTGCGAGCAATATCATATAACACAACATGTTTTCATTGAAGGGAGCGAAGATTTTCTTTTAACAGCAAAAAGGAACGGCTTAAAAAATAAAATGTTCTGGATGCAAGAGCCAACAGAAGAAAATGTTCAAATAGCAGTAAACGACAGTTTTTTCGGTTTTTCGTGCCAATTAAAAAATAAAATATTAAATACTAAAATTGCTCATAAAAAAGGACTCAGAATCATGGCATATTCACCTAAAAATTTTTATGAAAACAAATTAACTCTGAAAAGCAATGTTGACATCATTCAATCTGATGATCCTATCTCCATTTTAAAATACTTAAACAGATACAATTATAATTATATTATTCCCTAACAATTTTTCTTGCATTCCACTTTAAAAAAAGCTATTTTTACGAAAAAAATTTTCTTATGCTTGAAAAATTAAACCCTTCGTTAGTGTGGAAATATTTCGAAGAAATTCTTGCTATTCCACGTCCTTCAAAAAAAGAAGAAAAAATAATTGCTTACCTCGAAGCTTTTGCCAAGAAAAATAAATTAGAATACAAAATTGACAAAGCCGGTAACGTTCTCATATCAAAACCTGCCACAAAAGGCTTTGACAAGTTAAAAACCGTAGTCTTACAAAGCCATGTGGATATGGTTTGTGAAAAAAACAGCAACTCAAAGCATAATTTCGATACCGACCCTATTATTCCGGTAATTGACGGCGATTGGCTCAAAGCAAAAGAAACCACACTGGGCGCTGATAATGGAATCGGCGTTGCCACACAGCTTGCACTTTTAGCTTCAAAAGAAATTGAACATGGACCCATCGAATGCCTCTTTACGGTTGACGAAGAAACCGGTTTAACCGGTGCATTTGCTTTAAAACCTGGTTTTTTCAACGGCAAAATATTGATTAACCTCGATTCTGAAGATGAAGGCGAAATTTTCATAGGTTGTGCCGGCGGAAAAGATACGGTTGCCATGTTAAAATATGAACCTAAAAAAGCACCGGGAAAACAAATTCCGTTAAAATTAACCGTCAGCGGTTTGCGAGGTGGCCATTCGGGCGATGATATCAATAAAGGCTATGCCAATGCTGTTAAACTTTTGACGCGTATTCTCTTTACATTAGATCAGAAATATGGCATTAAATTATCTGCCATTGACGGCGGAAACCTTCGCAATGCCATAGCCAGAGAAGCATATGCCGTTTTTTATGTAACCCACGAAAAAGTTAGTAAAATTGAAAAAGAAGTAGAACTCTTTTTTAAAGCTTTCAAAGAAGAATATAAGCATACAGAAGAAAATATCAACGTTCAGATTGAAAAAACTTCAAAAGCAGAAACTATTATCGACAGAAAAACACAACCTAAACTTCTCCAATCATTGTATGCATGCCCTCACGGAGTAATAGCCATGAGCATGGACATGCCCGGTCTGGTCGAAACTTCTACCAACCTTGCATCGGTCAAAATGAAAGGGAAAAACAAAATCGAAATCACTACCAGCCAACGCAGCTCGGTAGAATCTGCCAAAGCCGATATTGTAAACATGGTTGAATGTGCTTTAGCCTTGTCCGGTGCCGAAGTAAAGCACTCCAACGGTTACCCCGGCTGGAAACCAAACCCCAAAAGTCCAATTTTGGAAGTATCGACAAATGTTTACAAAAAGTTATTTAAAAAAGAAGCAAAAGTTAAAGCGATCCATGCCGGTTTGGAATGCGGTCTTTTCCTCGAAAAATATCCCGAACTTGATATGATTTCCATCGGACCTACCATGCGTGGAGTTCACAGTCCTGACGAAAAACTGGAAATTCCATCGGTTGAAAAATTCTGGAAGTTTTTAACTGAAATTCTAATCAATATTCCTTTAAAATAACGATGATAAAAAAAGTTTTTCTTTTAGCAATTAGTTGGGCATGGGCAGTTAATTCTCATGCCCAAACGATAAACGATTTTTTCGATGAGGGCGTTAAGCTTCAGGAACAGGGAAAATATGTCGAAGCCATCGCAAAATTCTCCGATGTTGTAAAAAAAGATAAATTTTACCACGAAGCCTGGTACCATAGAGCCGTGTGCTATGCTGAGCAAAAAAAATACGAGCCGGCTATTAATGATTTGACGGAAGCATTGAAAGCAAAAAAAGATTATTTCGAAGCATTTCTGAAGCGTTCGGAATTATATCTGACGTTAAATAAACAACAGGAGGCATTGAACGACCTCAACCAGATTTTGCGTCTGAAGCAGGATTACCTGAAAGCCTATGAAAAAAGAGCTGAATTGTATTTAAAAATTCCTGACAAAAAAATCAATGCTTACAATGATTTACAAAAAGCCATCGAACTTAAAACAAAGAATCCATGGGTTTATAACACCTTGGCAGATATTTCGTTAGAAAAAGGCAAATACGATGATGCCATTAAATATCTGAATCAGGCTATAACTTATGCACCCGACAATGCTGATGCTTTTCTTAAAAGAGCACAATGCTTCGAACAGCAAAAAGATTACCTTAGCGAAATAAAAGATCTGACTTCGGCTATCAACCTCGGTAAAAAAGATGAAGACATTTACTACAAACGAGCTAAAGCATACTTTGAAAAATCATTGTACGAGAATGCCATGACCGATTTGAATGTGCTTATTAACCAATATCACAGCAAAAAGTACGATGTGTACATTATGCGCGGAAAATCGTTGTCGCAATTAAATCAAGCTGCCAATGCCATTAAAGATTACACAAAAGCCATTACATTAAAAAACACCGAAGCCGAAGCCTATTACTTACGTGGGTTGGAATATTCTAAACTTGGCAAAACCAAAGAGCCCCTTGCTATTAAAGATTTTAACAAAGCCATCGAGCTATCACCGAATAATAGCGAAGCCTATTTAAAACGAGGCATTTATTTTATGAACAAACAGAAATACACCGAAGCAATGGAAGATTTGAATAAATCTATTAAGCTCAATCCCGGTGCTGAAGCATATTTCTACAGAGGTTCCGTTCTTTACGAGCAAAAAAAATATACCGAAGCATGCCTCGATCTTAAAAAAGCAGCCCAGATGGGTTATGAAGAAGCGAAAAGACGTCAGGCCGAAGTTTGTCCAAACAATTAACTATGTCGTGGCTTAGAGATTTTCTCGAACTTATTTACCCAAAAAACTGCGGAGCTTGCAACGTTCCGTTATTAAAAGGCGAGAGTGTTATATGCACCCAATGTATGGCAGAACTCCCGTTCACTCATTATCATAAAATGAACGACAATCCGGTTGCTCAAGTCTTTTGGGGAAGGATTCCGATTGAAAATGCAACATCATTACTTTATTTTCACAAAAAAGGACGTACTCAGCATTTACTTCACCAACTAAAATATAAGGGAAGACAGGATATCGGCATTTTTTTAGGCCAATTATTTGGCAATCAACTACTTAATAACGTAGCCTACCAAAACATAGATGCTATTGTACCCATTCCCCTTCACCCCAAGAGGCAAAAACAACGCGGCTATAACCAAGCCGAATGCATCGCAATTGGTTTAAGTCGCAGCCTTAATATTCCCATCGAAAACCAACTAATTTTTCGCAATACCGAAACCAAAACCCAAACAAAAAAAAGTCGAACCGAACGCTGGGAAAACGTTGCACAAGTTTTTTCACTAAACACAAAAAATCAACAAAACGGTAAACACTATCTGCTTGTAGATGATGTTATAACAACCGGAGCAACCATCGAAGCTTGTGCACAAACATTATTAACCATTCCCGGAACAAAAATTAGCGTAGCCTCGTTAGCAAAAGCATAACACACTGATATATTATTGGTTACAGATTTATAGATATTAACAGAAATTTGTTTATATTTCCACTAACGAAGACCGCTTTTTATTTTATTTATAACCTAAATTCGCATAGTACAAACTATGAGTAATGCCATATAGAAGATTACCTAATACGGATAACGCTCGTTTAAGAGCAATGAAAAAAGCACTCGAAATGGCTGACAAAGTTCAACCTTACGAATTAGCTTTTTCAAATACAACATTAAGTCAATTAAATAATTTGTGTCCTTATTTCGACCAAATGCTTCATCAACAAAAACAAGCTATTGCCATACAAGCCGCAAAAAGCAAAGAACTTGCCGCATATACCAAAAAAGCAAAATTATATGTATCGCATTTTTATCAGGTTTTCAACTTTGCTATATTACGTAACGAGGTTCCCGCTGCTGCTCGCAAGTTTTTTGGTTTAAGAGAAAACGATTCGCGAACACCAAATTTAATTAGCGAAAAAGATATTGTATATTGGGGCGAACAAATACTTAAGGGCGAACAAGAACGCTTAGCAAAAATGGGCGGAAATCCTATTACCAATCCTACCGCTGCCGTTGTAAAAGTCAGATACGAACAATTTGTTGAAGCACTGCATTATCAAAAAATATTACAAAAATCAACCAAATACGCTACCGATAAAATTGCTGAACTCCGCTCAGACGTAGATTCTCTAATTTTAAATCTTTGGAATGAAGTAGAAGAACATTTTTCGAATTTCGAAGACGAAGAAAAAAGAAAACGTGCTTCAGAGTATGGCATTGTTTATATCTGGAGACCCAACGAACGAAATGATCAACAAAAATCGGACGATACATATGCAGAAGAATCAGAATTGTTTGAAAACATTCAGGACAATAGAACTGAATACCTCGATGAGGACGAATTTGAAGAAAAAATAAACCAAGAGCAGTTACAATACGCGATTAGCTTTTCGGGCAATTAACCAAACACAGAAAAAGCCGATAATACCGCCTAAAACGCCATAAATTACAGATACAATGTTGATTTGTGATGAGATGCTGTTTACCACATTTTCGTTGGGCAAGAAATATCCAATCATTACACCAACCAAGTTATTGATAAAATGACTGATAATGGGAATCCATATCGTTCCCGTATATTCAAGCAAATAACCAAACACTACACCCAAAAATAAACGAGGAATAAAACCATAAAACTGAAAATGTATTGCCGAAAATAAAATAGCCGATATCCATATGCTTAAATGAACCTTTTGGGTCCATTCCGTAAACAATCGCTGCAACAATCCTCTGAACAACAACTCTTCACCTATAGCCGGAATGGCAGCTATTAAGATAATATTATACAAAAAATCTATCCACGAATCGGCTTTTAAAAAATACATGGTTAGCTGACCGGCATTCTCTTCCGAAGTACGCATCCATTCTTCAACACCTTTCATAAAACTCGGAAACGACATATAGCTGTTAATATACGAAAGCAAATTAGTAAAAGGAATAAAAGATAAAACAGCCACCACAGCCAAAATCAAATAATACATGGATGGAATTCTGTGCAATCGAAGAAAATCTTTTACCGAATAATACATTAAAAAACCTATGATGAAAGGAGGTAAAACAAATAAACCAAACGATTGCACTAATTGAAAAAATTTCAACACCTTTATCGTACCCGGCTTCGTCAAATCTTGCAGAAGTTCAGGATGATGGATAATATCCACTCCAAAACCAAGTTGAACAATAACAATTCCAACAACATACAAAAACAAAAAGGAAATAAAAATCACAAAAAGTGAAAGCAAGAATTTAACCGAAATACTCGAATTATATAAAATACCTTTTAACATATCTTTTTTTCCCAAATATGAAGCAATTTTATTAAATATGCAAATTAGATTTATTTGATGGTTAAAAGTAATTAACTTTGCGTCAAAATTGTAAAAAATCAGACAGCAATGGTTGAAAATACGGTTAATTTAATTCAAGCAATATTAGCTCCGGGTATTATGATTTCAGCATGTGGATTGCTTTTATTAGGCACCAACAATAAATACTCACTCGTTGTAAATAGAATTCGTGCACTTGACGAAGAAAAACGCAAAATGCTTTGGAATAAAGAGCTAACCGATTTAAACACAAAAGAGAATAAACGATTATCGAATATCCAACAACAGCTTCAATTATTTTATTCCAGAATTCGTTTCGTAAGAAATGCCGTTTTTTCTTACACTACAGCCGTAGCACTTTTTATAACTACCTCTTTACTCATTGGACTCTACAAAGAACAATTTGCTTTAATAACATTTTTATTAGGTATGCTATTTGTTTTAATTGGAAGCTTGTTTATGCTGCGTGAAATTATTGTTGGATATAAAATTGTTAAAATTGAAGTAAGCAGCATATAATTTTACTGATTTTTTCTGTTTTTTAATTGCAATTTATTATTTTTTATATATCTTTGTATTACATTTAGTTCACCACAGATAATTATATTAAAACCAATAAATTAAGCCTTTTTACACTCATTTTTCTTTTTCCTAATTTTTTTCAAGCACAAAATACAAATTTGCCCGAAAAGTCAAAAGAAGCGGTTAAAAATTTTTTAGAAAAAATTCGCTTACAAGAAAAAGAATTAAGCGATAAAATTGAAATAATGAAAAAAGAAAATGAAAATGCCAGTCAGCAAATTGACCCATCAAAATACCTCGCAAAAGTCATGAATCAAGATCCTAATGCCATTATGGAACGACAACAAAAAATCATAGAAAATCAACAAAAAGAAACAATATTAACACAAAAATCACTCGATTTAGACACACAATTTCGATCCATTTCAGATAGTTTATCAGAAAAAATGAATTCTTTTTCAAAAGCTTATACAGATTATGTTAATCATTGTATTGGTATAGAAAATAAAAGCTGCCCCGGTTATGAAAACAAAAAAAATCAAATGGGAGACGAAATTTTGATGAAATACTTTTTTGGTAAAAATGCAAAATTTGTTTTATGGCTTAATGAGTACCTCGAAGAAATACCATCAAAAAGCAAAGAGGTATTTATTGCAACAATGAGCTATCAGGAAGAAAGTCTTGGTATTAAATTCCCACACGTAAATGATTTAGCAGAATTAATGAAACAAAAAGCAACGGTTGATGCAATTTTAAATGTATTTGGCGAAATGGATTTAAAGCTCTTCCCCGGTATAAATTAAATTAACGCTTATCATATATTTATAGCAAACAGTTCATCCGCCTGACCTGTAAAACCCTTATGCTTTGAATTGTGCTTACGCAATCGCTCTTCAATACTGCCACGCGTTGAACCTACATAGTAGCGATCAAGAGAAGATGAATATATAATGTACATCCATGCCATAAAATAAAAAATCCCGCATTAAAACGGGACTTTTTTTGGTGCTCCCCAGCTCCCGATTGT
>DAOOWN010000034.1:0-26657 GCA_035371305.1 Bacteroidales bacterium | reverse complement strand
TGTCATTGATTATCAACAAAATAAAAAGGCTGCCCTTATGAGACAGCCTCTTTTTTGTTTTTCCAAAGTAAAGAACTGTCACCATAACTCAGAAACCTGAACTGATTTTTTAATGCATAATCATATATTTTATGCCAATCATCACCAACGATGGAAGATACGAGTGCTAAAAGACTGCTTTGAGGCTGATGAAAATTTGTAACGATTCCTTCCGCCATTTTAACCTGATAACCCGGAGAAATCATAATTTGGGTACGTAAGTCTAATTTATTTAATTGATTATCTGATAAATAATTGAATAAAGCATTAGTTGCGAAGATGGGTGTTTTTTTATCGAATAAATCATATTCGCACCATTGAGGGATAAAATTAAAGTTTTTTTCATGATTTAATAGAAGGTTACCTGCGTGATAGATACTTTCCAATGCTCTTAAAGCGGTTGTTCCGACAGCGATGATTTTAGGATAATATTGAATTATTTTTTCGATACATTCTTTATTTACCTGAAAGAATTCTGTATGTAGCTCATGTTCGTGAATATATTTTGAGTTCATGGGCTTAAATGTTCCTGCTCCTACATGCAAAGTAAGATAAGTAAAATGAATTCCTTTATTGTTAAACTGGCTAAATTCTTCATTGGTAAAGTGGAGTGAAGCAGTTGGAGCAGCCACACTTCCGAGATATTTTGAGAAAACTGTTTGATAACGGTCTAAATCAATGGCTTCTGTTTCTCTTTTTAAATAAGGTGGAATAGGAATATTTCCGATATAATTTAAAATATCTAAGAAAGGTAGGTTGCCACTCCATTCAAACCTAATAACAAAAGCATTTTGTTGCGAAGATATTTTATTTGCATTAACAACAATCTCTTCGCCATTAATTATGAGTGTTTTAGTTAAGATGTCGTTTTCTTTCCATTTTTTTGCATTTCCAACAAAACAGAGCCATTCACAGCTTTTTGTTTTATTCAGGTTCTGATTATATTCTTTAGGCTCAAATGGCTCCAGTAAGAACACTTCGATGATTGCACCTGTCTTTTTTTGGAAATGCATGCGAGCAGGTAACACCTTTGTATCATTGAATATAAGCAAATAATCACTCGGAATATGCTTATAAATATTAGAAAAAACGGTTTCAGTTATTTCGTTATCTTTATATATCAGTAATTTAGAGCTATTTCTTATTTCCAATGGATACTTGGCGATGCGATCTTCGGGTAGCTCGTAAAAGAAGTCCTTCGTTTCTATCAGTGGAATTTGCATTTTTTGTTGCAAAATTATGTAATTTAGCCCAAAAATAATATTTTCTATGGCAAATATTGAAGTTGGCGACAAAGTCCGTTTTTTAAACGAGGTAGGACAGGGAAGAGTAACCCGTATTCAGGGCAATATTGTCTATGTTTATACCGACGAAGGTTTTGAAATTCCTATGAATTCAAAACAATTGGTAGTAGTTGAAAAAAATGCTTATCAGCCACAAAAACAAATAGTTAATGATGCAGATACAATGAATTACAATTACGCCGAAAGAGAAGAGAAAAAGTTTGAAATGGACGATTTTTCTATTCCTACCATTGAACCATCAGAGCCATTAACTGACGATATTTATTTAGCTTTTGTGCACGAAGACGGTCTTAAAAATGAAGAGCTTAACTTATACATAATCAACGACTCAAATAATAATTTTACTTTTTGTCTTTTTAATCGTTTGATAAACTCACATAAATTCATAGATACTGCACATATAGAAGCAGGTTCCAAGTTGTTTATAAATCATTTAACTAAAGAAGATATTGCCCAAACAAGCTCATATACCGTTCAAGGAATATTGTATAATCCATCTGAAAATAAAACCGGTAAAATTATTAATAAAGAACTTAAAGTAAGCTCACTTTACTTATTAAATATCAATTACTTTAAAGAAAATGAATTTTTTGATGAACCGGCCTTTTTAATGTCAATTATACAAGCTGAAAAAAATCAGGAAAACATAAAAAAGCAAAAAATTCAAGATGACCAAAAAGAGTTAATTTCAAAACCAAAATCTGAAATTGAAAAGCCTGAACTTATAGAGGTTGATTTACATATACCGGAGTTGGTAGATGATTATAAAGATTTAACACCTTCAGAAATGTTAGGAATTCAAATTAATCATTTTAGAAAAAAATTAGAAGAATGTATTTTAACTCCAACTGTTAAAAGGGTTGTTTTTATTCATGGAGTGGGTAATGGAACATTAAAGCTAGAATTAAGAAAAATTCTGACACACGAATATTCGCATTACGATTATCAAGACGCTTCGTTTAAGGAATATGGATACGGAGCTACAATGGTTATTTTAAGAAGATAGTTTTACTCAAAGCTTACTTTAGGTGCTTTGTCTGCCCCTTCCTGAGCTTTAAAGTATGCTTTCGCCTCAAAATTAAACATGCTTGCAAATATATTGCGCGGAAATTTGCGAATGGCAGTATTGTAGTCGCGGGCAACTTCGTTAAAAGTATTGCGTTCTTGAGCTATGTTGGTTTCTATTTGTTGTAACTGTCCCTGAAGCATGATAAAATTTTGGTTTGCTTTCAAATCGGGATAATTTTCAACCGTTACCAATAAACGCGAAAGCGAGGAGCTTAAGTTTTGTTGAGCATCTTCAAACGATTTGAGCGAAGCTTCATCGAGTTTCTCGGGCGAAACATTGATAGATGTTGCTTTGGCACGAGCTTCTACCACTTCCGTTAAGGTTTTATTTTCGTGTGTAGCATAGCCTTTTACTGTAGCAACAAGGTTATTTACAAGATCAGCTCTTTGTTGGTAAAGATTTTCAACCTGTGCCCATTGAGCATTTACTTTTTCTTCGCGGGTTACCAATCCATTATAATAGGAATATCCCATAATAAGTAAAATAAGCAATATAAAACCAAATATACCACCTAGAATGGCTACACCTAAACATCCACTGCCTTTGGTTTTTAAATTTTTATCGTACTTAGATTGTTCTTGATTGTTTTCCATAAAAATTATACTTTTGTGTTTGTACAAAAATAATTTGAAATATGGAAACTACAAAAACTATTTTGGATGCAATGAAAAAAAGCGGAAAAGCATTAAAAGCCGGAGAAATAGCTGAATTAACAGGGATAGATAAAAAAGAAGTGGACAAAGCAATAAAACAACTTGTTGCCGAATCAAAAATTTCGTCGCCCAAAAGATGTTATTACGAAGCTAAATAATTCTTTTTTCTATTATATAGTATATTCTTAACTTACTTTATTTTATATTCTTATAGTTTTTTGTTTTTGACAAAAGAGTATTATCTTTACATGAACTAAATAATTGCAATGACGAAGTTTTTGTGTTTCATATTTATTTGTATTTCAATTCATTTAAATGCACAAGTTTATTTTCCAATTATTGATTCTATTCCTATGCGTGATGGTAAAAAGCTTGCTGTTGATATTTATATAGCCGACACTACGCAATCTTTACCTACTATATTGGTTCAAACTCCATACAATCGAATTTTATACAGATGGGGCTTGCCAATAGTCGGAAGTCATTTATACCAGAATCAATACAACTTTGTTATTGCCGATTGGCGTGGCTTTTATGGAAGTGCTTCTGCTTATGTAGCTAATTATAACAGAGGTTTGGATGGTTATGATTTAGTGGAATGGATTGCTCAACAAACATGGAGCAATGGCAAAATTGGTACTTGGGGTCCTTCGGCATTGGGAAAAATTCAATATCAAACAGCAAAGGAAAACCCTCCTCATTTGACATGTTGTGTTCCCATTGTTGCTTTCCCTCAAATGACGTATCAAGAATATTATCCGGGTGGAGTTTATAGAACCGAATATGTACAGCAACTTGATAATCTTGGATATGGATTATCGCCATGGTTGCTGGCAAATCCTTTTTACAACTTTCAATGGCAATATGTTGAATCGACAACCAATTATCCATCTGCTATTAAAGTTCCTTTATTTATGATTGGAGGTTGGTATGACCACAACATTGACGGTATGATTTCTTTTTTTAAAGCAATTAGGCAATCATCTGTTGTCGCTTCAAAACACAAACTTCTGATGGGACCATGGGTTCATGGCGGCCATGGTAGTGCTTATGTCGGTTCATGTCAGCAAGGCGAACTCACTTTTGATAACGCATGCCAATGGAGCGATTCATTGGCGTTACGTTTTTTCGATTTTTATTTACGAAATATGAATAACGGTTGGGAAAACGAACCCGTCTTCAGATATTATCAAATCGGTAATAACCAATGGTTAGAAAGTTCGTCAATAGATTCTGTTTTATATCAAAATCAAACTTACTTTTTCCAGCCAAATGGATTGCTTTCACAAAATTCTCCAACCGGTATCAACGATTTTGGTTTATATTTATATAATCCTGCAGATCCTTCGCCGACCCATGGGGGATGTACGCTCAGAACCGATTTACTGCAAGGACCATATGACCAATCACAAACAGTAGAAGCGAGAAATGATATTTTAGTATTTAGTTCCGAATATTTGCTTCACGACATTGAAATTTTCGGTAAACCCAACGTACATCTTTGGGTTAGCAGCGATAGAAAAGATACCGATTTTTCTATACGACTTTGCGATGTTTATCCTGACGGGCGTTCGATGCTTATATCGGACGGCATTCAGCGAATGCGTTTTAGAAATGGTTATACCGTAAATGATACTGTTTCGATGCAAGCAAACGCATATTATGCCATTGATATTGAACTACCTTATGTGGCTTATACTTTTTTAGAAGGACATAAAATAAGAATAGATATAACCTCGTCAAATTATCCACGCTACGATAATAATTTGAATAATGGTTTAACAATGTATGCAGCAGGAGATACGCTTATTGCTACCAATAAAGTTTATTTCAATCAAAACCATTCATCGTTTTTAACAATTCCGGTTAAAATACCGACTATTATTAACGAAAATACGGTAAATGCTATTAACGTCTTTCCAAATCCGGTGGATGATTATATTTATATTAATGGTATGGATGCAATAGAAAGTATAACTCTTACGGACATCTTAGGCAGATCAACTCTTTTACCTTTAAATACTCAATACAACGTAGCTGATTTAAAAAGCGGAGTTTATTTTTTAACAATTCGACTAAAAAACGGAAATAAACATGTTGAAAAAGTGGTTAAAAAATAGAATCCAAATATTAAATAAAAAAGTAAATATAAGGCAATATTTTTATTTTGCTTTATTGGTTTATATTTTGGGCATTATCGGCTATTTGACAGCTTCATATTTTTCTGAAAAACACACGATCAATAACGAGATTAATGATAAACTGTTAAAATCGGCTCAAAGCATTGATTATCTATTGCCAATGAATTACCACGATAGAGCAATTAACAGAAATAGTATAAATGATATTGAATTTAATGAAATTCTTCAACTACTTACTTTTCAGGCAAATAATTATAATATTAAATATTTATATACACTGGTTGAGCAAAATGGCAAATTGTATATAACAAGCTCTTCGGCTACCAACCACGAAATGCGAACCGGTCAAAATTTATCGTATTATTGGCAAGAATATTCCGAAGCCGATAAAGCTTTTAATAAAGCCTTTGAAACAAATATAAATACTTTTGTTGAATACACAGACCGCTGGGGAACTTTTAGAACAGTGATAATACCCAGAATTTCACTAACAGGTAAAAAATATTTGGCTTGCGCTGATAATGATATAAGCTATATAGATAAACTTATATGGAAAAAGTTGGTTCTAACGTTTTTTAAAGCTATATTTTTCACTTTAATAATTTTACCTTTATTTCATGTACTATATAAGTATCATAAGAAAGTTACCTTTGAATATAAGACTGAATTAAGTAAAAAAGAACTCAAAGTAAGTCACGAAGAAGAACTTAAAAAGCACTCTATTCAAGTTTTAAGGCAAGTTGACGAAAAATTTCAGGCTTTGTTTTATAACTCACCTTTGCCAATGATTATTCTCTCGCAAAATGGTAAAGTAATTGATTCTAATAAAGCTTGTCAGGATTTTTTAGGCATTTCAAAGTTTGAATTAAACGACCATATTATTTTTACGCTCCCATTCTTTAATAGTGTTAACGATTTTGAAAAAATTGTTGAGGAACTGAATGCAACTAAAAAATTAGAGGCGTATTCCATCGTTTTAGATACGAAAAAAGGTAATCGTCCATGTAAAATATGGGGAACATTGCTTGAAAGTCAACAAAAGCCACAATATATTTTTATTATTCAAGATGTCTCTTCTGAGTTAAAATTTTTCAAAGAATTGGAAGAAGCAAAAAAAATAGCCGAAGAGATTTCATCACGAAAATCTTCTTTTATAGCCAATATTAGCCACGAAATCAGAACTCCGCTTAATGCTATTATTGGTTTTGCCGATTTGCTTAAAGAAGAATCAAACGACACGCTTCATCGCTTAGAATATATTGATATTATTTCGTCCAACAGTAAAAGCCTTTTATCGCTTATCAATGATTTAATCGATTTTTCTAAAATAGAAGCCGGACAATTAAAAATAACGGAAGGACCTTGCTACTTAAATCAAATGCTTAGTAGATTAGAGGTTTGGGCAAACGAAGAAATAAAACGGAAAAAAATAACAGAAATTAAAATAGAAAGAATTTGTGCTTTAAGCGATGCCGAATCGATTATTATTACCGATGAGGTTCGTTTAAATCAAGTAATTTTGAATTTATTAAACAATTCATTGAAATTTACCGAAAAAGGCACCATACGTTTTGGTTACAATTTAGTTGACAATACTATTCAATTTTTTGTAATTGACAGCGGGTTGGGAATGTCAAAAGAAGATGTAGAAATTATTTTTGAACGATTTGGGCAAGGAAAAGAAGGTAAAAAATCTAAATACGGTGGTGCAGGTCTCGGTTTATCCATTTCAAAACGCATTGTAGAACTTTTGGGAGGCGAGATTTGGGTTGAATCTGAGTTAAATAAGAGAACCGCTTTCTACTTTACAATTGGTTTTAAACGTTTTAAATTGAACAATTCCATGTTAGACTCGGATGTAAACAACGTTGATTGGACTAAATTTGTTTTTATTATTGCCGAAAAAGATCTAACTATTCGTGAGTTTCTTGTTCGAATTTTTGAAAGAAACAATTCCAAATACTTTATTGCCGAAGAAAATGGCGATATAATTGAATTTGTTGAAAAAGAAAAAGATGTCAATGTATTGATACTTGATTTAAATTTTGAGTTAAATAATCTTTCTCAAATGATTACCTATATAAAGCATAAAAACACCATTAAACTCATAGCTACAAGCTCCAATCCATATTTAATTAATATTCATAAAACAAATAACTTGGGATTTGATGCAATCTTGTCAAAACCATATAATAAAAAGGATTTAGAAGAAATTTTAAGAAACTGGTAAGCGAGATTAAACCGAAAAAGTGATAGTTAAAATTTGTGCTAACCTTAAACCGGCAAGCAAAAGTTGATGTTGAATAATGTGTTTACTATCATCGATGTATTTGCTTTCTATGGGATTAGAAAAATGGTAAACTGCAACAAGTAATTTTCGAGTTTGAGTCATCCATTTCAAAAGATTTACTTCTTCCATATTTTTGTATATTTTCTTTTGGGATAAAGCATTTACGTTTTCGAAAGAAATAGTTGCCTGTTCAATAATATCCGTATCCCAAATGGCATGTAGATTTGTGTATTTCCCCATAAAATTCACCTTTATTTCATTGCCACCTCTATCAACACCATATCCTACGTGCAACGGTTGGTGAAAATCGCCCATTAAATGAAATAATATTTTTAAATTGTAGGTGATTTGCTCGGGACTTAAGTTCTTTTTGTTTTTTAAGTTGTTAATTGCAGTTTGAAGTTGTACATATACATTGTCTGTTCCGGTTTTTGTGCTATCGTAAGGCATATCCTTTTCAATATTAATATAATGCCATGTTTTAAAATAGGCATATTCTTTATTACGTCTCATATCGTCCATCCATGTTGCGGCACTTTCCCACGACATCGAACCCAAATATTTGTTTACGGAATCTTGAATGTTATTATTAACATGAGCTTTTGCAATTTCAGCAATAATGTGATGTCCAATTTCGCCCCAACCAAATGAAAGGGAAGAAATGAGCGTAAATAAAAAAAGAAATGAAAGTCGTTTCATGATTTTAAATAAAAAAGGCTGTTAAAATCAAATAAATCAATTTTTTACAGCCTTTAATTAATTATTTAATTATTTATTTTACCGGAGCATTTTTAAGAACTTCTACCAAGAAATCCCAAAATTTTTGAACCGATGCAATGTTTACTTCTTCGTCTGGTGAGTGTGGATAGCGAATGGTTGGACCAAATGAAATCATATCGAGATTAGGATATGCGCCTGCCAGTAATCCACATTCTAATCCGGCATGAATTGCTTTTATTTCCGGAATTTTGCCGAATTTTTTGTTATAAACTTCACGAGCTTCTTTTAAAATAGCTGAATTCATATTGGGCTTCCAACCTGGATAACCACCGGTAAATTCAACCTTAGCACCACTGGTTACAAAAGCACTTTCAATTGCTTCAGCTAAATCTTTTTTTGCACTATCAACTGAGCTACGCAATAAGCATGAAATTTGAATTGTTTCTTGATTCATCTTAATGCTTGCAAGGTTGTTAGATGTTTCAACTAAGCCCGGAATGGCATCACTCATGCGAATAACCCCGTTAGGGCATGCATAAACTCCATGAATCATGCTTATTTGAGTTATTTTGTCGATTACTTTTTCGGGTTTTGCAGCTTTTTCGGTAAAAAACTTCAAATCGGGTTCGGTATTTAAGTATTCGTTTTTATAAATGCCTTCAAATTCTTTAATGGCAGCCATAAAATCGTTTTCTAATTCCTGAGGAACCGTAACAATAGCAAATGATTCTCTTGGTATAGCATTTCGTAAGCTTCCTCCGTCAATATGAGCTATGCGAATATGCATTTTTTTAGTCGCATATTTCAGAAAACGATTCATTAATTTATTGGCATTACCTCTTCCTAAAATAATTTCCATGCCCGAATGTCCACCTTTTAGACCTAGCAGCGAAATTTTAAATGCGGTAGAATTTAGTGGAACATCTTCTGTTTTATAGGTATAAGTAATATTTGCATCAATACCGCCGGCACATCCAACATAAATTTCACCTTCGTCTTCGGAGTCGAGGTTTAAAAGAATATCGCCATCTAAAAGACCGGGTTTTAGTCCAAAAGCTCCTGTCATTCCTGTTTCTTCATCAATAGTGAAGAGTGCTTCAATAGGTCCGTGTTGTAAATCTTTTGCTTGCAATACAGCCATAGCAGCTGCAACGCCAATTCCATTATCAGCTCCTAATGTTGTACCATTGGCTTTGATTTTTTCTCCATGAATTACCGGCTCGATGGGGTCTTTTTCAAAATCGTGATTTTTGTCGCTGTTTTTTTGAGGAACCATATCTAAATGACCTTGCAAAATAATTCCTTTGCGATTTTCAAAACCGGGAGTTGCAGGCTTTTTAATAATTACATTGCCTACTTCATCTACTATCGTTTTTAAACCTAAGTTTTCGCCAAATTGCTTCATAAAAGCAATTATTTTTTCTTCTTTTTTTGAAGGATGAGGTATTGAACAAATTTGTTCAAAGTTTTCCCAAATAGCTTTGGGTTCTAAGTGACTTAATTTTCCCATATGTTAAAAATTTATTATTTCGTTGCATAAAGATAGTAATTTGATTACTATCATATTCCAATTTTACGATTTTTATTGCTTAAATAATGTAAAATGTATTTTAATGATTTAAAAAAGGCTTTTGGTTTTTTTAATAAGAGCATTGATGTATAGAAGTTAGTAAGTTTAAATTTATACATGGAGGAGTTCCATCCTTCTAAAATAGTGTAGGTTAAATTATATTTCTTTAGTATTTCCAAGTAAAAACTATTTTTCAGTACCGTTGTCTTATTTATTTTATGTCTTCTCCATTCCTCATTAACCCAATGTATGGCATAATAAAATGAGGGGACGTCAAATGGTTCTTTAAGTAATTTCTTTATAAATCTCCATTGGTCTTGATTGGAAAAGGAGCGTACATATGTTTCTAACTCAAGTTGAATTATATTTCTGTTTAGGATTTCAATGGGTTTATTCCAATCTTTATTGTATTCATCGAGAAGAAAAAACGTTTCTTCAAAACATTTTTGCATCAATTTACTGAATGGTGGACATTTTAGCATATTCCCAACAATCTTCAATTCGTGATGTGAGCGAAATACATAGGGTTCCTGAAAATCGAGGGGTTTTAAGCACGTAACATCCATATCTACCCACCAACCACCAAATTTATATAGCAATGCATATCTAAATAAATCGGAAAAACCGGCATAACTTCCTTTGCCATGCCCATACTGGTTACTATACTTATATTTGAATATTTTTGAAGAGTGTAAAATTTCATTGGCATCTCTTACAACAACACCGGAGGGCAGGGGAGTTTCAATTTCATTATATGTCCATAAATAAAATAAATGACCGTTTGTAGTAAAAGATATAAGGGTTAACAATTCTAATTGTGTTAAGCTATTGCCAATCCACAAACTATGCACTATTTTATTATCATCTCTCATCAACGAACATTCATATAGTTTAAAATTTTGTCTGCAAGAATTTCTGCCAGTTTAATTTTAGATTCTACAGTCCAGCCGGCAATATGAGGAGTAAGAAGAACATTTTGAAATTGAGTAAGTTCATGAAATTCAGGAGGAAATTGAACTAATTGTTCAAACGAGCTTTCTTCGTATTCAATAACATCTAATGCAGCTCCGGCAATTTTTTTTGATTTCAGAGCAGAAATTAAATCATGAGTATTTACAACTGGACCACGAGCAGTATTGATTAAATAAAAAGTTTTTGAGCATTTATCAATAAAATGTTTATTTATCATGTATTTTGTTTCCTTTGTTAAGGGAACGTGAAGGCTAATGATGTCGCTTTCTGACTGGAGTTGTCCTAACGAGACCTCTTTTACAAATTGGTTGGAAAAATCTTTTTTATATTTATCGTATGCTATAACCGTTGCTTCAAAACCGCTTAACTTTTTTGCAAAAGAACTTCCCATGTTCCCATATCCGATAATACCGATGGTTTTCCCTTTTATTTCAATGCCACGGTTCTCTTCACGCTTCCAAATTCCTTTTTTTACTTCTTCATTGGCTTTAAATAAATTGTTAAACAAAGAAAGCAGCATACCCAATGCATGTTCGCCTACGGCATCTCTGTTTCCTTCGGGTGAGTTAAAACATACTATTCCTAAGTCTTGAGCAGCTTGAGTATCGATGCTTTCCATTCCGGCTCCGACTCTTCCAATAAATTTCAATCGCTTGGCTTTGGTAAGGATGTTTTTATCTAAAATTATTTTGCTTCGTATGATAATTCCTTCGTAATTTGAAATAATAACTGACGCTTTTTGATAGTCGATATCTGAAAAATAATCGCACTGCCAACCGGCATTTTCAAATTTTTGTTTTATAATCGGGTGCGTTGTATCTATAAAAAGGATTTTCATTATTTCGATATTAAAATCTAAAGCATTATATTATGTTAAATAGGTTTTCGGTCAAAAAATGGATTTTTACCGGAGGCGGAAAGCGGTACTCCAAAAGCCATTTTTATTTCATCAGAAAATAAGTTTAACTCTAAAGCAGCTTTTCCGACCGAAAACATGACACGGTTGTCAACTTTAAAATCCGAGGCTACAGAGACAGCAGAGCCAATAGCAATACCCAAATCGTGAACATTATAAACGCAGGGATGAGTCGGATGCAATTCTTTTTCTGAACATGTTGGAAAGCCACACCAGCCACAATTTTTCAAACCTAATGACTTATAAGGAGTTCCGAATAACACCACAGCTGATGCTTGTTCAAGATTGACGGCATCACGTTCAAAAAATGCAACATTGTCTCGAATAGCTATGGTTTTCATGTGTTCAGACAATTTTTGAATATCACTACCGGTTAAAATCGAAAGATGTACATTATCGGTTCCTCTTGCTTTTGGAGCAGTTCGAGCAGCAATTAACATGTTTTTTGCCGTTTCTAAAATCTTTTCGTCTTTTATTTCTTCAAAACTAAGAATCATAATCAAAATATTTGCGGTAAAAATAATGATTATTTAATGATAACTAAATAGAGAAAAATGATTATTATAAAATGTCTTATAATTTATATTATGTTAAATGTATTCTTTTTCTGTTAATCTAACAAGTTTGGATACTTTTGTTGTAGTTTGCTCATTTCCTCTTTGCGTTGCAATTGCTTATAGCTTTGATACAAACAATTGATGGCAGTTGAAAAAGTAACATTTAATTGTAAGGCTTTTTCTAAATAAAAAATGGCCGATTTCATATCAGCTATATATAAATCTTTTAATTTTCGGTAAGGTTCAATATTCTTGTCACTTTTAGCAATGATGTTTTTTGCTTCTTGCAGGTATTTAATTCCTCTGTTATAATAAACTAAGCCTAATTGTATTAAAACGGTTGTATCAGTTGGATATTTATAATATATTCGTTTATATTGCTCAATGCAAGAAGTTGTATCGCCGCATAAATAAAATATTCGCCCTACTACTTTTTCTATTTCAATGCTTTCTGAAGTTGACCATGAAAATTGTTTGTTTAATGTATTGAATTCATTGCAATTCCTGTATTTTTCTATAACATATAATGCAATAATTTCTGTTTCAGGACTGATAAAAATTCCGGCTTTTAACGCTGTTATGACTATATCTTTTGCTTTGTTTAATGAATTGTTTTGATAATAATACGATGCTAAAATTTCATAAATGGATGCGTTTGTGTATTGTTCTATAACGAGTTGAGTAAAACATTTTTCCATAAGTGAAAAATCTTCTGAATTATAAGCAGATAAGCCGGTATAGAATATTAAATCGGGATCTTTTTCGTTCGCCCATGATTTTAACTGTATCGTTTTATAAAACCAACTTTTAGCTGCACCATATTGTTCTAAATTCATATATATGGCGGCTTTACGGTATATCGGTATGGACAATTGAGCCGACAATGTTTTAAATGATTCTGAATTTGTGTTGAGTTGATGATACTTCGAAAGACTTTGAAAGGCTTTTGTTAACAATTGCTCGGAAGTATCTCGGTTCGATGAATATAAGTACAACGAGCATTCTACCTGCATTAGATATAAGGCAGCATTGTTGGGATTTTGCTTAATCCCCTCCTCTACTTTTGTCAATGCTTTTGCATAATCGTTAGATTTGACAAGGCTTTGATACTCCTGTTCGATATTTTGAGTATAAAGATTAAAATATAAGATTGTAAAGATTAAAAAGAATACTGCTTTATTCACAAATCAACAAATTATTATTCAATATATTTACTTATAAAGTTCACTTTCTATTGCTTCAGCTTTGGCTTTTTCGTTGAGCGAAGTGTAAGCTTTAAGCAACATATTCAGCACGTTTTTGTTTTTAGGGTCAATTTCTTTTGCTTTTTCAAGATATGGTAATGATTTTTTAAATAAAAACTCGTATTCTGTTGTATTTGATTCGCTTCTTTGTTTATATGCATTAACACCTGCATTGTAATAAATTACTCCTAAGTTGTAGTTTGCATTAAAAAGTATTTTTTTATCAGTTGGGTTTGCATTCAGCACCTTTTCAAAGTAACTAATGGCCTTTGTTTTATATTGCTCTGCTGTACTTTGATATCCTTTTCGTGCATATTCTTTGGCTATATTATTAAAAGCTTGACCAAGAACAAATATCATTTTTAAATCGGCATTAGCATTTTGCGAAACAACTTTTTCCATTAAATCGGCCATTTCGCTCATTTTTTTCATTTTTGAAAATAATTCAATAGCCGCCATTACAACATCCGGGTTCTCAGGATAAACTTCCAAGCCTTTTTCGGCAACACCTCTTGCGGCTATGGTATCTTTATTATTTAATAAAAGTTCCATGTAGTAGATGTATGCCAATGGATTTCCGGATTGTCGAGCTTGTGCAGCCGGAACATTTAATAACACCAATTTGTCATAAAAAGTTTTAGCTTTTTCAAACTGATTGCATTTTTGAGCTGAATAACCTATATAAAGATAAATATTGTTCAACGAAACTTTGTTATAATCCAATAAATTGGTAACAATTACCTTATCGCTTCCCAATACATCAATACATTCCATAAATTTTTCAAAGTTTAGCAGAGCATCGGGAAAATTGGCTTCCTTTTTATTTTCAACACCATCGTTGTACAATGTAATGGCTTTATTATAAAATAATGTGCTTAAATCGAAGAGTAAATTTATTCTATCTGATTCAAATTTCTTTTTTGAATCAAGTTCTTTCGATTTTTTTACAGCATCCAATGCTTCAAATTCGGCATTCGGAGCTAACTTTTTATATACTTGACTTTTTGCCAGTTCGTTATAAACATAGGCTTTAAGATACCAATTTTCAGCACTTTGACTACCTGCTGCATCGGCACATTGCTTATCAACTTGAGCTTTTGCTTTATCAAGCTTACCTTCAATCTGCTTTATAAAATTTTCGCCTTTGCTGGTGCCGTTGGTTTGAGCATTTAATTTACTTATACATAATAAGGTAATTAAAATGATGAAAACATTTTTCATAGTTCGTTAATTATTTAGCCATTCGTTAATTTGGTTTAATTTATCGTTTTGATTGGTTAGTGTATAGATGGTTTTTAACATTTTTAACACGATTTCTTCGTGTGGATAATTGTTGTTATATGTTTCCAAATAGGTTTGGGCTTGTTTATATATCTCAATTGCTTGATTTTGTTCTGTTTTGTTCATTGCTTTTTTTATAAGTGTTGTTGCTTTGTTGTAGTATAACGCACCTAAATTGTATAGAGCATCTTGATATATGGGGTTATATTCTAACGATTTTTTGTAGAGTTGTTCCGCTTCGTTTTCGTTGTTTTGTTGTTCATAAACGCTTGCTTTGATAAAATATAGTGTAGCATTTTTATTATCTAATTTTAATGCTTCGTTGGTATATTTTAATACCTCTTGTAAATTGTTTTTTTGAAGGTAAAAATTAATGAGTTCGTTGTAAAATTTTAATGCATCTTCGGGAAATAAACTTAGACCTTGATTAAAAACTTCAATTCCTTTTAATTCTTGGTCGTGTTTACAATATAATTTGCCCAATTCGACATATAAGTTTGAGCCGCCGAACTTATATTGTTTCAGTTGCTCGTAATAGCTGATTGCTTTTTGGATTTGATTTATTTTTTCGGATGCAAGTGCAGCATTGTACAATACAATGGTATCTAACTTATTGATTGCAGGCATCTTGCTTATTTTTATGGCATTTTCAAAATAATTCAGTGCATTTTCATATTGTTTTTGATTAAAAAGATTGGCTCCTTCGTAATTAAATTGTGTGGCAATGCTTTTTAATGCTTCTAAGGTTTCTTTATTAAATTTTTTTGTTTTATCTAATTCAATGGTTTTTAGAAAAGATTGGTATGAAATATCAAGTGCTTCGGGAGCTAATTTTTGAACTTGTGCATCGGCTGACGAAAAAATAGCAAGATAGATTTGACCTCGATAAAACCATATTGATGCATCTGTTGTCGCATTATCTTGATTTATAGCTTTATCTGCCATGCTTTTAGCTTTTATCGCATCGCCAGATTTTAAGATATTTAACAAGTCGTCTCCGGTAATGTTTTGCGAATAAGAGAATCTACTTACCGTTAACGTTAACAATAAAAAAAATAGAATTCGTTTCATATAGCAAAGTTACAAAAAAAGGGGATTTAACTCCCCTCTTTTTCGTTATTTTTTAGCTTCGTCAATTTTCTTTTTCATGGCATCGTATTTATCATTCATTTGCAAGCGATAATAGCCGTTTTTAAGAGATTCCATAGTGGGCAGATCTTTCGGATTTAACTCATGTGCTTTTTCTAAGTAAGGAACAGCAAGTTTCATTTTTTCGTCTCCTTTTGCTTTTAGTGCCTGGTATTTTTTATTGTCGGATTCGTTATTGGCTTGGTTGTATATATCTGCAGCTTGGTTAAAATACAAAGCGCCTAAGTTATACTGATAATCAAAAACATCGCCTTTTAATTCAATAGCTTTTTTGTAGCATTCTATCGCTTTATCGTAGTTTTTATCGTTTGAATCATAAATGGTACCTAAAGCAAAATGATAGGTAGGATTGTTGGGGTCGTTTTGAATAGCAATTTCCAGATAGCTTTTTGCAGCGGCTACTTGTTTTGTTCCTAAATAATGGTTGATTAGTTCTACAACCAATACCGTATTATCTTTTGGGTATTTATCGATTCCTTTCTTTAAGGTTTCAATAAATTTTGCAGTATCACCTTTTGAGCGATATACATCGGCTAAAAAGAAATAATTGTTTGCTTTTTCTTTATTATCGGCTCCATAATTTAATTTCGTACATGTTTGAAACATTTCTTTAGCTTCATCATATTTTTTTGCTTTATTAGCAGCTAATCCGGCGTAATAAATTACGGGAGTATCTATTTTTCCTGACATTCCGGAAACAAAAAGTGAATTTTTAAAATATTTTAGAGCTTTTTCGTAATCTTTTGTGTTTTGATATGCGTCAATACCTTTATTTACAAATATATTTGCTAATGTAGGATATTGATTCATAATGATATCCATTGTAATTTCTTGGTCGGTGTATTTGGTTTTTTGATCCATCAATGCTTTAAAGAAGTTTAAAAGATCTTCTTGTTTATTTTCAATGTCTAAGGTTTGAAGTGAAGGATCCAAGAAATTAAACAACAACGCTTTCTTGTATGCTTCAAACGATTTATCTACGGCTTCTTTATCTAAAGAATTGAACTCTTTTTTTAAGTGAATTCCTTCGTAAATAAGACCTCTATAGTACCATACCCTAGGGTCTTTAGAGTTTTTATCGCATGTTATACAAAAGTCCGACATTTCTTTTGCTTTATCTAGTTCTCCGTATTTATAGTAATTGTACGAACTTACACGGCAAGAACTACATGATTGTGCATGTATAAAATTTGCACTTAAAATTAAAAAGATTGCTAAAACAAATAACTTTCTCATAATGTTAGGTTTATTTAATTATCATTGTTATCTTCTTTCTCTTCCATATCTTCGTCATTATTATCTTCGATTTCTTCATTATCTACTTCATCATCGATAATTTCTTCCAATTCGATGTCATCATCAATTACAGTGCCATTTTCGGCATTCGTTTCATCAACTGTTTCTTCATCACCATTTGTCTCGATATAGGTAATGGAAGCTATTTCGTCTCCATCTCGAAGATTTATTAGTCTAACGCCTTGAGTAGAGCGACCTAATAAGCGAAGATTTTTAACTGCTAATCGAATGGCCGTTCCATTTTTTGTAATAATCATTAAATGGTCTGTATCTAAAACACCTTTAATAGAAAACAATTTACCTGTTTTATCGGTAATGTTCATTGTTTTAACACCTTTTCCTCCACGATTTGTAATGGGATATTCGCTAATTTTTGAACGCTTACCGTAGCCGTTTTCAGATACGACTAAAATATCTTCTGTCTCATTTTCAACACAAACCATTCCTACCACACCGCCTTTAACAGGATCGACTAATGTTATACCTTTTACACCAGCTGCATTGCGTCCCATTGGACGTACTTTATTTTCTGGAAATCTTACTGCTCTACCGCCTTTATTTGCAAGCATTATATGATGATTTCCGTTTGTGAGTTTTGCTTCTAAAAGCTCGTCTCCTTCGTGAATATTTATTGCAATGATACCATTTGATCTTGGACGAGAATAAGCCTCTAACGTTGTCTTTTTTATAATACCCTTTTTAGTACATAGAACAATATAATGACTTTTTAAATACTCTTCATTGTCTAATCGTTCAATATGAACATAGGCCTTTATTTTATCGCCTGCTTCAATGTTCAAAATATTTTGAATGGCTCTTCCTCTAGACGACTTACTGCCTTCGGGTATTTCGTATACTTTTAACCAAAAACAACGACCTTTTTCGGTAAATAATAATAATGTATTGTGCATGCGAGCAACATAAACATGTTCAATATAATCTTCGTCGCGGATGTCTGTTGCTTTTGATCCTACTCCACCTCTGTTTTGAACTCTGTATTCGCTTAATAATGTACGTTTAATATAACCCAAGTGAGAGATTGTTATGACCATTTCGTCGTTTGAATAAAAATCTTCAGGGTTAAATTCATCGGCATTGTATTCTATTTCTGTACGACGAGCATCACCATATTTTTCTTTTAATGATATCAGCTCGTCTTTAATAATTTGCATTCTAAGGTCTTCGTTAGCTAAGATTTCTTTCAAATGCTTAATAAGTTCAACGAGCTCATTGTATTCATTTTGAAGTTTTTCTCGTTCTAAGCCGGTAAGAGCTTGTAAACGCATAGCTAAAATAGCTTTAGCTTGTTCTTCGGATAAACCAAAGCTTTCCATCAAACCTTCTTTGGCTATATCTACTGTTTTAGAAGCTCTTATTAATGAAATGACTTCGTCAATATGATCTAAAGCAATGAGCAGTCCCTCTAAAATATGGGCTCTTTGTTCGGCCTGGTCAAGTTCGTATTGAGTTCTGCGAATTACAATTTGATGACGATGTTCGACGTAATATTTAATAAGTTCTAATATGTTTAATAAGCGAGGACGTCCATTAACTAAGCAAATATTATTGACACTGAACGAGTTTTGAAGTGATGTATATTTAAATAAGCTGTTTAATACAACATTCGCATTTGCATCCCTTTTAACGTCAATAACGATTCTCATTCCTGTTCTGTCGGACTCATCGGCAATGTTGGAAATTCCTTCTAATTTCTTTTCAATAACCAACTCTGCTATTTTCTTAATCAACTCAGCTTTATTGACTTGATATGGGATTTCGCGAATAATAATAACTTCGTGATTATCTTCAACTTCGATGCTTGCTTTTGCACGAACTACAATACGCCCTCTTCCGGTAGTCAACGCATCTCTAACACCTTGATAACCATATATAATACCACCGGTAGGAAAATCGGGTGCGGTGATGTATTTCAATATTTCATCGACGGTTATGTTTTTGTTATCAATATAAGCAATAATAGCATCAACAACTTCGCTTAAATTGTGTGGTGCCATATTGGTAGCCATACCAACGGCTATACCCGAAGCACCGTTTACAAGTAAGAAAGGAATTTTACCGGGTAGTACAGTGGGTTCCTGAAGGGTATCGTCAAAATTGTTTTTAAAATCAACCGTATTTTTATCAAGATCGGCAAGCATTTCTTCGGCTAAGCGATTTAGTCTGGCTTCGGTATAACGCATAGCAGCAGGAGGATCACCGTCAATGGAGCCAAAGTTTCCTTGTCCATCTATAAGTGGATAGCGCAATGACCATTCTTGAGCCATACGAACCATGGCTCCGTAAACCGATGAGTCGCCGTGTGGATGGAACTTACCTAATACTTCCCCAACAATTCTTGCAGATTTTTTATAAGGTTTGTTTGAAGTATTGCCTAATTCGTACATTCCGAATAATACTCTTCTATGTACAGGTTTTAAACCGTCTCTTACGTCCGGTAGTGCTCGGGATACAATTACAGACATTGAATAATCAATGTATGATTCTTGCATCTGTTGTTCAATGTTTACCTTTAAAATATTTTCACCCTCGAAAGTTTCCATGTGCTTATATATCAAATATTTGTGTTTATGTTTTAATGATTTTTTTAGAAACGCTAAGATAGTATTTTATATCGGTTATTAAAAATAAAAATCGTTTTTTTTAATTAACAAGCTTATGTTTATAGAATATATGGGATAACATTGCTCTTTTTAATATTTCTCATTATCTTTGAGGTGATATTTAGGCTATTTGAATATGAAATCGAAATTCTCACCCAAAATCAGCGATATATTAAATTATAGTCGCGAAGAAGCGGTTCGACTTGGCAATGAAATAGTAACAACCGACCACTTGTTTTTAGGTATGCTTCGTGATGGCGATTCGGAAGCAATACAAGTATTGCAATCGTTTCCTATTGATATTACCGATATACGTAAGAAAATTGAATCCAATTTAAGAAAAGATGACCCGTTACACATGAACGAAATTGAACAGATACCTGTATCTAAAGGTGTAGAACGAATTTTAAAACTAATGAATTTAGAAGCTATTTCGTTAAAAAGCAAAATGGTCGATAGCGTTCATATGCTTTTAGCTATTCTTAAAGATGAAACAAGTTATACATCTAATTTACTTTCTGAATATGCTTTAAACTACGAAGTGATAAAAACGATGTTGCAAGGTGAAACACCACGTATGCAATCGGATGAAGGAGACGAAGATGACGACAAAAATTTGTTTGGTTCTTCGCGCAATAATCCGGGTGGTCAAGGTAAAGGAAGCACCAGCGATACTCCATTCTTGGATAATTTTGGTATTGATCTTACTAAAGCCGCCGAAGAAGGTCGTTTAGATCCTATTGTTGGAAGAGAAATGGAAATTGAGCGTTTATCTCAAATATTAAGCCGTAGAAAGAAAAATAACCCTGTTTTAATCGGAGATCCGGGTGTTGGGAAATCGGCAATAGTAGAAGGACTTGCATCGCGAATCGTTCAAAGAAAGGTTTCACGAATCTTGTTTGACAAAAGAATAGTGGCCTTAGATTTGGCAGCCATTGTTGCCGGAACAAAATATAGAGGCCAGTTTGAAGAACGCATCAAAGCTATTTTGAGCGAGATATCTAAAAATCCAAACATTATTTTATTTATAGACGAAATACATACCATGGTGGGTGCCGGTGGTGCAACCGGTTCGTTAGATGCTGCCAATATGCTAAAACCCGCATTGGCTAGAGGTGATATTCAATGCATTGGTGCTACAACATTAGACGAATACCGCCAATACATTGAAAAAGATGGAGCATTAGAACGTCGTTTCCAAAAAGTTATTGTCGATCCAACATCAATTGAAGAAACCATCACAATACTAAATAATATTAAAGAGCGATACGAAGACCATCATTCTGTTATTTATTCAAAAGAAGCATTAGAATCGTGCGTTAAGCTAACCCACCGATATATTACCGACCGCTTATTGCCCGATAAAGCTATCGATGCTATGGACGAAGCCGGCTCACGTGTTCATATTAAAAATATAAAAGTCCCTGCAAGCCTTGTTAAATTAGAAGAAGAGCTTGAAAATGTTAGAAAAGAGAAGCAAAACGCCGTAAAACAACAAAAATTCGAGGTTGCAGCAAAATTAAGAGATACCGAACGCACTTTACAAACCAAAATTCAAGAAGAAAAAGAAAAATGGGAACAAGAAATGTACAAAAATCGACAACTTGTTACCGAAGAGAATGTTGCCGAAGTAGTAGCCATGATGACCGGTGTTCCGGTTCAACGTATTGCTCAATCCGAAGGGAATCGATTGCTTACCATGTTTGATGAAATAAAAGGTAAAATAATTGGACAAGACGAAGCCATACAGAAAATTGTAAAAGCCATTCAACGCAATAGAGCCGGATTGAAAGATCCGAATAAACCCATAGGTACATTTATTTTCTTAGGTCCTACCGGTGTTGGTAAAACTCAATTGGCAAAAGTTCTTGCCGAATACTTATTTGATAATAGCGAAAACCTTATTCGTATTGACATGAGCGAATACATGGAAAAATTCAGTGTTTCGCGTTTGGTAGGAGCTCCTCCGGGATACGTAGGATACGAAGAAGGCGGCCAATTGACCGAAAAAGTTCGCCGTCGTCCCTACTCTGTTGTTTTGCTTGATGAGATTGAAAAAGCACATCCCGATGTATTTCATATATTATTGCAAGTTTTAGACGAAGGACGTTTAACAGACAGTCTTGGTCGGCGTGTTGATTTTCGTAATACAATTGTTATAATGACCAGTAATATTGGTACTCGACAATTACAAGATTATGGAAGAGGCGTAGGTTTTGAAACCAAAGCGCGAAAAGATTCTTTTAATGCTCAGGCAAAAAGTATTATAGAAAATGCGTTGAGAAAAACATTTGCACCAGAATTTTTAAACAGAATAGACGACGTTATTTTATTTAACTCACTAAGTCGCGAAGACATCAACAAAATTATTGATATTGAACTCGAAGGACTATTGAACAGAATAAAACAACTTGGATACGAAATAAAATTATCGTCAAAGGCAAAAGAATACATCGCCGAAAAAGGTTTTGATGTTCAATTTGGTGCTCGTCCATTAAAACGAGCATTACAAAAGTACCTCGAAGATCCGCTTGCAGAAGCCATCATTAAATTTCAACCCAAAGCTGGCGATATTTTAATGGTTGGTTATAGCAATAAAACAGAGGAACTAACATTTAAAATTGTTTCGGATGCCAAAACAGTAGGCAATTCAGACGAAGAATAATTATAACTACTATCAATATTATCAACATATTAAATGAAGTTTATTGTTAAGACATTTGAGGGTCTGGAAGCAGTTCTTTGCTCTGAATTAGAACAAAAAGGATTTAAAAATCCAAAACCGCTCCGAAGAGCAGCATCGTTTATCGGCAACTTGGAAGACTTATATAGAGCCAATTATACTATTTCTTTAGGATTGCGGATTTTACAGCAGATTTCGTACAATAAAGTAAATAACGAAAAAGAATTTTACGAATATATTTATCAAATTCCATGGCATCGCTATTTTTCAGTAGATAAATCGATACGTGTAGATGTGGTTTTATTGACCGAGCGTTATAAAAATAGTTTATTTCTTGCTCAAAAAGCCAAAGATGCCATTGCAGATCGCTTTAGAAAAGAAACGAACGAACGCCCCGTTGTGGATACCCGAAAACCAAACATTGTTATTAATATACATATAACCGATTTGGAAGTTACTCTCTCGCTGGATAGTTCCGGTGAAACATTAAATCGCAGAGGATACAGAGAATTTCAAGGATTAGCTCCTATAAATGAAGTATTGGCAAGAGGAATGCTCAGTTTAAGCGGATGGAAGCCTGATGCTCCGCTATTAGATCCAATGTGTGGTTCGGGAACCATTGCTATTGAAGCAACATATGAAGCAAATTCGATTCCTAGCGGATATTTACGAAATCAATATGCTTTTATGCACTGGCTTGACTTTGACAGAGAGCTTTGGAAAAAAGTCAGGGAACAGGAAAATGATAAGATGAAGGAAGCCAAGCAGAAAATTATCGGGGCTGATATTGATAGTCGCGTATTAATAGCTGCCAAGAAAAGCATTCAACAGCTTCCCTACTCTAAATCGACTCTTTTTATTGAAAATAATTTCTTTGAAAATGTAATTCCATTTGAAAAAGGCTTTATTGTTTCTAATCTCCCTTACGACGAACGAATCGAAATTGAAAATATTCAGGATTTTTATAATAAAACCGGAACCCAGTTTAAATTTAATTACAAAGCAAATAATATTTGGCTTTTAATGAGTAAAGAGTTTGGCAAATTTATTAGCCTTAAGCCAAAAAAGAAAATCAATCTGCTAAATGGTAAGATTGAATGTACTTTTAATGAGTATGAAGTGTTTTAATGACATCCACACCCTCGCTGGTTCCAGGGTGTTTTTTCTCTTGGTTTTTTAATGGTAGCAAAAGGTTTTTTATCAACCAATTCGTAAACTTTCTTAATCGTAAAATTGGTGCATGATTTGCACACGTGCTCGGCAAAAATCAGGTTAAATTGATTTTTATTGATTTTATCACGCTTGGCAAAAACAAGATATTCTTTCCCCTGCTCATAAACCATGGTATCTGCAGGTATATGTAACATTAGACGGCTATAATCTTTTCCTTTTTGAATTTCAGTAATGTCAAAGTCTATTAACTTCGATTCCTCGCCAAGGGTATTGGAAGTGATATTTTCGTATATAACAATGCCTGTAAAAATTATATCTGCAGTTTTGTACATTTTTTTTATAGAGTCGATAGAAAGTTGTTCTTGAGAATAAGAAAAGTAACTAAAAAGCATAAATAATAGTTGAATTGATCTCATGGTTTATCTTGTTAATTGAACATCTCTTGTTTTTACCTTTTTTCTCCATATAATAAAATCCCATAAGCCCTTTAAATAACCAAGACCATAACTTATATGAATAATAAAAAATGAAAATAATATCTTTAAATTTCCTGTAATATTTCTGTAATATTTGAAAGAAAAACCGAATCCAATCAAGAAATATAATATCAAAACTGTACTGAAAATAAACAAAATAAGATTAGAAAATATTGATAATACTCCAAAAATTAATATAAAAAAAACAAATACAAACGGAGCTAATTGTCTAACACTGGTTATTGTTTTGTGTTTACGATTTACATAGACTTTCCAATAACCATATTGAAAATATTGTCTGAAAAGTTTAATAAAACTAGAACGGACATAATATTTAGCTTTTAAATCTTTGCTTAAAAAGATTTTTAAATTATGTTTTAATAATCTATAATTAAATTCATCATCTTGATTTCTTGTAAGTTCTTCATCAAAGAGACCTACTTTTTCAAAAACATCTTTTTTATACATTCCAAAAGCAACGGTATCGACAAAACCTTCTTTAAAGCCTGTTCGAAAATGAGCACTGCCAACCCCAAAAAGAGACGACATTGCAAAACTTATTGCTTCAGTTGTTTTATTTTCAGATATGTTTTCTAAAATTCCACCTAAACAACTTATTTCTATATTTAGTAATAGTATTTTTATTGCTTTTTCGAGATAATCAGAATATAATTCAGCATGAGCACCCAAAATCATTATATATTCGCAATCCATTGATTCCTTTATTCCAATATTAAGAGCAAAAGGAGTCGTTTTATTCTTATTATCTATAAGATATAAATTTTTTCTTTTTTTAATTAAATCGTTAATTTTCTGACGAGTATTGTCTGTACTTAATCCATCTACAACTAATATTTTTATTTTATCTTGAGGATATGTTTGATTAAATATTGATATTAAACATTTTTCAATATATTTTTCCTCATTTCTACAAGGAATTACTATTGCAATTTTAGGAAAGCTCATACAATTACAAAAAGACTTTTAATAAAACCTAGAATATTTTCAGAAAAAATTGCTCTTTCTTTAATTATCTTTCTATTAAGATCAAATACATGCGAATGGTTTTTATTTTTTAAACACTCGATAATGTTCGTATTGTTTTGTATGAATATCCCATTTTCTAAATGCTTTATCCATTCATGGTTTGCAGGGATATCTGATACTATGGGGACACATCCATAGGCCATAGCTTCTAATAACGATACCGAAGTCGCATCGCTAATGGGAACTGAGAAAAAATAGGTCGCTTTTTTGTAAATTTCTGCTTGCCTTTCAGCATTTATAAAACCAACCCACTCAATATTATTAGAAATACCTAATTCAGCAGCTATTTTCATGAGTTTTTCCTTTTCACTTCCTTCATTGGCAATGATTAACCGTGATTCAGGCATTGTTGTGCAAATTTCGCTGAAAAGTTCAAGTACTAATTCAATTCTGTAATTAGGCGTTAACGCTCTGTTTGAGAAAAACAACGTAGGATTTTTATTTTCGATACTGCATTCAGGCATTTTTTCCAATCCAAACGGAAAGGTTAAGATATGAGCCTTTGGACTTAAAACCCGTATCTTTTCGCTCATAAAATTTGAATCGGAAGTAACAAGAAAGGACTTTTTTAACGCATATTGAGTTATTTTTTTCTTTAGATTCGATTCAAAAGGAGTTACAAGAATATCGCTGCCCCACGCCGAAAGAATTAATTTTGAGTAGCCGGGCTTTACCAAAGCGGCCAGAAAACCATAGCTTGTAATATAATGAGCATTGATAAAATCGGGTTTTATTTCTTTAATAATACGTTTTACTTTTGGTAATAATTTTAGCAAGTGGAAATTTCCCCCTGCTGTATTTATTTTCTGATGAAAGCTATAACATTTTTCTTTTTCAATTAATTGGTAAATAGCTTTATCAGTTTCCTGAAATGAAAGAACGTACAAATCTACGTGTTTAGCCAATTCCCTTGCCCATTTAATCAGGTGGGGACTTTCGGCATTACCCATCAACAAATATTTCGCTTTATTATTCATTGTATAATTGCCTGATTAAATGTTCTAAAATCTTAACCTGATAAGCTCTGTGATGCATTAAAATTAATTCTTGATTATATGCTAACGTTTGTTTGTTTAGCCACAATTTGTATGTTTCAGTAATAGCAGTTTTGATTTCATCAATATCATTAAAGTCGGCAACAAATCCTGCATTGCAGTCTTTAATCAATTCAGCTGCTACATCGGTTTTATCAACTACAGCTATGATTGGCCTCATGGCACCTAAATAATCAAACAGTTTACCGGTATAAACACCTCTGTATGCTGTAGGCGGGTGAATAAGCAATAATCCGTCAGCATTTTGAATAATATTGATAGCATCGTTGTATGGAACTTTATCATATCTTTCTACAAAAGCAAAAAGTTCATCCGGAATTTTAACGCCGGATGTATTTCCCAGGAAGACAAGCCTAAGGTCAGATAGTTGATGCTCTTTTAAAACAAGCTTTAGTGCTTCA
>DAOOWN010000033.1:0-28000 GCA_035371305.1 Bacteroidales bacterium | reverse complement strand
ACCCCTTCTGTTGTTGATGCAACCTGTGGAAATTCAAATGGACAAGCAAGCGTATCGGTTTCGGGCGGTACAACACCTTATACTTATCATTGGTCTAACAATGCAACAACTCCGAGCATATCATCTATTCCGGCAGGAAATTATAACGTAACCATTACCGATGCTAATAATTGTTCGCAAATAGAAACGGTCTCTGTTAATAATACAGGAGCACCTACTATTTCAATTGATAACTTTACAAATGTTAATTGTTTTGGCGGTAATAATGGAACCATTGACATTTCAGTTTCGGGAGGCACACCCGGTTATTCGTATAGTTGGTCAAATGGTGCATCCGGAACTTCATTATCGAATTTAGTTGCCAATACATATTCAGTAACGGTAACAGACAACATTGGATGTCAGGCTACACAAAGCATTGTTATCACACAGCCTACAGCCATAATGGCTTCTATTGTTTCAGTTGTTCCTCCAACGTGTTTTGGTTACAACAACGGTTCTGCATCGGTAGCAGCTTCGGGTGGAACACCTGGTTATTTCTACAGTTGGTCGCACGGTGCTAACTCACAAAATGTTAACAATCTGTCAGCCGGCAACTACACTGTTACCATTACCGACTCAAGAGGATGTACCACTACCACTTCAACAAGTGTATCACAACCGGCAGGTATGTCGGCGATGTTAACTTCTTCAACAAATGTTTCATGTAATGGAGGAAGTGATGGTTCTGCTACTATTTCTGTAAGCGGTGGCACATCTCCCTATTCTTATTCATGGAGCAATGGTGCTACTGCCGATAATATTACAAACATTCAAGCCGGAAGTTATACTGTAACTATTACTGATGCAAATAATTGTACAATAACTTCAGGAGCAAATATTATTCAACCCGCTGCAATAAATATTTCAGTACCTATTTTGAATAATGTATCATGTAACGGAGGTACCGATGGGTCTGCCACAGTAAATGTAACAGGTGGCACGCTTCCATACAGCTATAGTTGGTCAAATACTTCAACTGTTAATAGCATTACAAATGTGTCTGCCGGAGTTTATACTCTTACAGTAACTGATGGGCATTTATGTACTTCAACAAGAAATGTAACCATAACAGAGCCAACAGCTATTGCAACAATTATTACTCAGTCAAATCCTATTAGTTGCTTTGGTGGAAATAATGGCTCTGCTTTTGTTTCAGCATCAGGCGGAACAAGTCCATATGGTTATCATTGGTCAACCAATCAAAGTACAACCAGCATTTCAAATCTAGTTAGCGGAATGTATTATGTTACAGTAACCGACTTAAATAGTTGCACAAAAATTGACAGCATCTTTATCAATCAACCCACTCAAATTCAGATTAACTTGGTTGCAGATTCTGCTTTGTGCTATGGATCATTAGATGGAAATATTGACATTACTGTAAGTGGCGGCACTCCAACTTACTCATATACATGGAGCAATAACCAATCAACCGAAGATATTTCAGGCTTAGCAGCCGGAGTATATTCAGTAACGGTTAGAGATGCAAATAATTGTCTCATGGTGGCTTCTGATACTATTTACCAACCAACCCCTATTCAAAATACTTTTACCGAAACACAATCACATTGTAATCAAGCAGATGGAAGTTTACAAGCTCTTGCAAGTGGAGGTGTCGGCCCTTATTCATACCAATGGGACGCTTCAGCTGCTAATCAAACAACAGCATTAGCTACAAGTTTAAGCGCAGGATCTTATTCTGTTATAGTTACTGATAATCATGCTTGTACAGCAATGTTTACAGGATCTGTTTCGGATATAAACGCTCCCACTATCTTATTTAATGTTTTACAATTACCTGCATGTAATGGAGATTCACTTGGTAAAGCCATTGCCACAGTTCAAGGCGGTACTCTACCTGTTTCGCTGATATGGTCAAGCGGGTCAACAACAGATTCAATTGAAAATGTTCCATCGGGCACTTATTATTTAACTGTAACGGATGGTGCAGGTTGTATAAGTATCGATTCTGTAGAAATAACTCAGCCAGACCCATTAGTCTTTATAGTTGACAATTTAACTCAACCTACTTGTTTTGGATTAACCAATGGTGCTATCAATTTACATGCTGAAGGTGGAACTACTGCCTATAACTACACATGGCAAGATAGTCAGGGCAATAACTTGGGAACCAATGCTGATTTGACCAACGTAGGTGCCGGTAATTATTTTGTTACCGTGGTTGATGCCCACAATTGCTTCGCTACACTTAATTTGACGCTATCTGAACCCACTGCATTAGATTTGAATATCGGAGAGCCGTTATCACCCAAATGTAGCAACAGTTCGGATGGTATGGCGTTTGTAATTGTATCGGGCGGTACAAGTCCATATAATTACGTATGGAGCGATGCTTTATCCACCCATAACGATACGTTAAACAACATTACCGGAAATCAAACATATTATGTAACAGTTCAAGATGCGAATGGCTGTTCGAGTATTGATTCAGTTTATGTAAATGCTCCAACTCCCGTCATTGCAACAGCTTATTCATTCTCTGCAAATTGTAACGCACAAAACGGATGGGCATACGTAGAAGCTGCAGGCGGAACACAACCCTATAGTTTCTTATGGTCGAATGCTCAAACAAATGACACCATTCAAGGATTGTCAAGCGGAAGTTATTCTGTTACCGTTTACGATAGTCATGCATGTACAGATGTTCAATCGGTTCAAATTACAAATCTACCCGCCGGTACAATTACAGTAAATTCCATTACAAACGTTCATTGTTATGGCGAAAGTAACGGTGCAATCAACATTTCGATTATTGGCGGAACGGCTCCTTATGTTTATAATTGGAGCAATGCCGATACTTCTGCAAACTTAACAAACATACCGGCAGGACAATATTCGGTTACAATAACCGATGCAAACGGATGTACGGCAGACACCATTCTTAGCATCTCACAACCAGCAATACTTCTTGCAAGTGCTTCTGTTCAGAACGTAACATGCAACGGGTTGCAAAATGGAAGCATTAGTTTAAATGTTAATGGTGGATTGGCTCCTTATTCATACTTATGGAATAATGGTTTCCAAACCGCTTCTATTACAAACTTAACCGGTGGCACTTATACTGTAACAGTTACAGATGCTCATAATTGTAGTATTATATATCAACAAAATATTATTGAGCCATCTGCATTGCAAGTTATAACAACAACAACAAATCCAAGTTGCTATAATAGTAATAACGGCTCAATTAGTGTTAATCCATTAGGAGGAACAGAACCATACACATATGCTTGGTCAACCGGTGCAAACACACAACAAATTAACGGTTTAAATGCCGGTAGTTATCAGGTTACCGTTACCGATGCAAATCTTTGTGTATCTTCCGGTGTTGCTGTTTTAGCCAATCCTATAGCAATGCAAACAACCGGTTTAATTGGTCAGGACCCGTTAACCAATTTAGGTTATATTCAAACAACCACCATTGGAGGCACCTTACCTTATACCTATTTATGGAGCAACGGTTCCACTAGTGCTAATATAAGTAATTTGGTTGCCGATACTTATATAATTACCGTTACCGACGCTAACAATTGTTTATCTGTCGATACCTTTACTATAGATATTCAACTTGTTATTCCATCCGTTATAACTCCTAATGGTGACGGTAAAAATGAAACTTTTGAGATACTAGGAATAGGTGGATACGAAGATATTAGCATTGAAATATATAATCGTTGGGGCGATCAACTTTTTGTTTATCAAGGAAGCGGTTTTGATTATACCGATCCATCAAAACAGTGGAATGGGAAATACAACGGCAAAGATTTACCAATGGGACCCTATCTATACATTATTAAAATTAGTAAAGATAAAGATCCTATAACAGGAACCATTACTGTTAAGTATTAACAAAATAAGAGGCTGTCTCAAAAGGGCAGCCTTTTTTTTCAACAAAATGATACTACTCTTTACACTATTTTTGGGACACTATCACACTATCTATCCACTATCCTATCGCACTATCATTAGAGAATATTAAAAATAAAAAAGACCATCTCGATATGAGACAGTCTCTTTTTCATAAGTAGTGAAAATTATTCCTTTATAAATTTACCAATAAAATTATTTTTTTCGTCTCGAACAAGATATAAGCCAGATGATAATTGATCAATAGATATTGCCTGTTTATTATTTTTTGATGAAAGAACTAATTTCCCCATCGAATTATAAATATAAAAATTTTCGGAAGTTAATGATTGAATAGTAATAAATTCTTTAGCCGGGTTAGGGTAGATTGAATTTTTATTTACAACATTGAACATTGGAGGTAAAAGAGTAGTAGAATCGGTAAGTTTCCATAACTCTAATCCTTCATTCATAAAATTTGCAGCAAAATATAAACTACCATCGTATTCTGTAAAAGATGATGGACTACCACTATTTACAGCATTTGGAGGAAGTAATTGTATTGTATTTGCTATTGAACCATCTGTTCGCCATAGTTCATAATTCCCTGAGCGATAAGCACTGAAATATAAATAACCATTATATTCAATCATTGAAGTGATTCCATAAGGATCTAAATTAAATTGTTTTATGTCTGTCGCAACGTGGTTTTGTACGTCATATTTTATAAGCATGCCGTTATTATTAAAATAATATAAAGAATTATTATAAGCAAATAGTTTACTAGGTAAATTTAAACCAATTGAAGCCACTTTGTCTGCATTATTAACGGTACCGTCAGTTTCATAAATGCCATATTCAGTGCCATCCCATGCAAAAAAGTATAAGTGATTATTACAAACAACAAAGTTTGTTGGATTTGATCCTCCGTTTGGATTAATTTCTTTTAAACACAATGTTCCTGCTGTAGTACCATCACTAAACCATGGCTCATTATTATTAGTATTATTTTTAGCATTAAAAAATATTTTACCATTAAAATGAACGGGCGAAAAATTGATAGCACCATATAAAGTATCAAAAGCATTTGCATTGCCGGAAGCTATTTCTTTTACCAATTGAGTTCCAGCTTCGGTACCATCAGAAATCCATAACTCTGCTCCATTTTGTAATGTATAAGCGGCAAAAATCAAATGATTATTCAACGTATCAATGTAATAAATCATGGAATTAGCACCTGAATTAAACGGAATGGCTATTTGAGTTTCTGCTGCAGTACCGGTTGTTGAATAAATACTACGTAAATTAAGGCTACTTGTTGCTGCAAAATATGCTTGAAAATTTAAAGGTACTATATTCGAAGGATAAGAAGAAGATGTTCCGGTATAAATATCTTTTAATAATTGTGTTGTATTAATTGTTCCATTTGTTCTCCATATTTCAGCACCGTAATTTGCATTTTCACAAATATATAATACCGTTGGAGATTGAACAAGAAAATTTAGTGTATTAAAGGAGATAAAACCATAAGCATTCGTAATGTTACTTAATATTTTCTTTGTTCCTGTCTCAGTTCCGTCTGTTAAAAATACTCCTTTACCTTGATCATCGTTTGCCATAAAAAACAATCGGGTTGGCGTGCTAGTCATCGATTCTTTATATCTTGCTACCTTTAATTTTTGTGGAATCGAACTTCCATTGGGATTTATGTCTTTCACCATTTCGATGTTTTGCGAATACAGAAATGTATTCAAGAATAAAAGAATAAAAAGAATAAAATTTTTTTTCATATCAACTTGTTTTTTTTGCAAAATTAGATAAAAACTTAAAACTAAAAAATTTTAGTTGTTTTTTTTACCGGTTTAAACCAAAACTCAACCTACCCATGTTTGTTATGTTTCTATTTTTTTGTAATATCCTCACTTTCATCATTTACAGATGGTCTCTTTTTGGGTTTGAAAAAAAGCACACCACCCATAAGTGCTCCATAGAGAACAGAAATATAAGGATTGGAAGTTATTGGGCAAGAACCGGAACTACAACCTATAAAATAATAATATGCAAATCCACCCATCATGCCTATTATTATACCGAATGATGTTCGCGTAAAAATGTATTTCTTAATCCATGTTTTCATTTTCCAATAGTTTTATTGTTATCCAAGCCATAAGTCCATGTGCATATGTATATACAGATGGATTAATATTAAATTGTGGTGAATGCAAGGGAAATGAACTTTCATCAGTTCCTCCGGTTCCGATGCGGTACATGACAGCAGGATATTTTTGAGCAAAATAAGCAAAATCTTCAGCTGTCATTCTCATTTCAAGTTCTTTTACCTGCTCGTTTCCCATGTATATTTTGCTTATTTCTGAAATTTTTGAGGCGAGTTGTTCACTGTTAATAAGGGCCGGATAGCCATTCACAATTTTTATTTCAGCTTCAATGCCATGCGTATTGGCCGTTTCTCTAATTATCTTTGTTATCAGACTCAATGCTTTTGAACGCCATTCTTCGTTAAAAGTGCGAAATGTGCCTTCTAAAATAACTTCATTAGGGATAATGTTGGTTGCTCCATTAGCAATAAATTTCCCAAACGATAATACAGTAGGAATGGTAGGTAATGCATGTCGGCTAACAATTTGTTGGAGCGAGACTATAATTTGTGATGCAATTAGCACGGTGTCGTTTATTTGGTGTGGTGTAGCAGCATGACCTCCTTTGCCGTTGAGAGTAACGTAAATTTCGTCGGTCGAAGCCATGTATTTTCCACCTTTAATGCCTATGGTTCCGGCCGGCAGGTCGGGAAAAACATGCTGTGCAATAACTGCATCAAATTGCTTATCGGCAAAAAAAGGATCGTTGAGCATTGCCTGAGCACCACCGGGCAATTTCTCTTCGGCAGGTTGAAATATAGCCCAAACACTACCGCTAAATGTTTCTTTTACCTGATTTAAAATATATAAGGTGCCCAAAAGCGAAGCCGTATGTAAATCATGGCCACAAGCATGCATCACTCCTTTATTTACAGAGCAATACGGAATATTATTTTTTTCATCAATGGGCAACGCATCTATATCGGCTCGTAAAGCAATGTTTTTGCCCTTTAATGGGCTTTTTATCCAAGCTACAATTCCGTTGCCTCCAATATTACTTTTAAAAGGGATGTCCCATTTTTCGAGCAATTCTGCAATATATTGAGCTGTTTGAACTTCATTAAACGAGAGTTCAGGATTCGCATGCAAATGCTCGCGTATTTCTTTTACCATGGTTGCACTTTCATGTGCTAGAATTTTGATTTTTTCAACAGGTATCATTTTCCAAGAATTAATTTGAGTCCTGTAGCAAGCAATAATATACCAAAAATTTTTTTCAAAGAATCTACCGGCATTTTAATAGCCCACGACGAACCGAAATAGGCTCCAATAAAAAATGCGGCTGCAAGTATAGCAGCGTATTTAATATTCACCATTCCGGCTTTGTAATAATTCATTACAGCTAATAGGCCGGTTGGGGCGAGCATAAAAGCTAAACTTGTAGCATTTGCTTCTTTTTGGTTAAGCCCCATAAAAAACATTAATGCCGGTATTACGATGATGCCTCCGCCAACTCCCAGCATCCCACCCATAATTCCCGCTACCAGACCAATTGTTAAAAGAATAATCCACTCATACATACTATAAATTTTAAAAGTCTAAACTTAACGATAAATAAAATACGTTGGGCATTACCATATTGTTTTCTATTCCCCAAGCCCAGTCAGCACGGACAAAATAGCCCAGCAAACGACTTCTTAAGCCAAATCCATAACCCCAAACTACGGGATCTCTTTTTTTATCAATTATTATTGTAACAGGTCCAGAGGTTACTATTTCGGTATTGTAAGCATTTTGTTTACTGTAGGGCGAGCTGCCACTCCAAGCTGTTCCTATGTCAAAAAAGCCAATTACCTGAAAGTTTTCTAAAAAGTCGCTGTGAATAGGTCTGTTCATAAGATATTTAATGAGTGGCATTCTCAGTTCATTGTTGAAAACGGCAAAATTATTTCCGTTTCGTATATTTTGAGGAAACCCTCTCATATTTGTAGCAACAGCCTGATATACATAATCTTGTGTTTGATCAATACGAACCGATGGGTCAAATGTAGGGATTTTTGTACTTAAGTTTATCCAGTTATCTACACTTCCCAAGTAATAAATGAGTTTCGATTTTCCGAACGAATTGCTGGCAGCAAATCGGCTTGCCCAAATAAAGGTGCGATGTATAGGCTGATAATGTCGAATATCAATACCGGAAACATAGAGCGATTTTAGATGAGCATTGGTTTGATGGTAGGTTTCAAAAAATATTTTTCCGCGTGTACCAAATAATATATTTATACCTTTATTGATGGTATTATCGTATATTAATTCGCCTTTAAAACCAACCCACATGCTGATGTCGTCGGGATGAGAAAGGCTTTGAATATCGGTTGATAAATAAGCAGAACGGTCGTATCTGAATTGGCTTGTTAACCTAAATGCACTTACTTGGTTAAAAGGATACCTTATTATGTAATACATTTCGTGAGTATGGGTTTTTAATAGTGAAGTGTTATTCAATTTGTTTAGGGCGAGTCGATGAAATACAATTTGCTTATCAAGTCTGTTTTTAAGATTTTCAAAACTTAGCAAATATTCGTTACTGTTGAAGTTTCCTGCAAAGCGAACACCACCGGTAATTTTGTAATCTTCGAATAAATCATTGGTACCAAGTTTAAAAAAAACATTAAATCCGGGATTAAAATAAAAAGGACCACCCGTAAAAGGTTGGTATGAATTGTTTAAAAATCCGAAATCGACTTGGGTTGTCAAGCTATTGGTATAAAATGAAGTTAGGTAAACCATGGGCTTTAAGTCAACGGTTTTCTCGTTGGATGTTTTTTCATTTTCTTGCTTTACATGACCTTTTAATTGGTTTAATTGAAAATTGAATATATAATTATTAATGTCAAGATGGTTGGTATCAATTTGAAATGTCGGTTTAAGGGTATCTAATATTTTTTTGACTTGCGTTTCTTTTCTAATGCTGTCAAGTTTGTATTTTTTCATGTTTTTAAAGAAAGGCGATTCATTTGGGAGTTGTAAATCTGTTGTTTCAATGTTGTTGATTTGAGAAAAATTCAATCCTTTAAAATAAAATAAATCACTCGATTTTAATGTGTTAGAATAACTATGATCTAAAATATTTCTCGAATAATTGGTAAGGGGCTTGGATTCGGTAAAATAGCGATAATGTGTTGTTGTATCAATATAACTGATGGTGCTATCGTATTTGGCAATAAATTTATTGTATAAACCTCCGGGATTGCTTAATAGTAGGAATTCGTTCTTGGCATAGTAATTTGGTTTAATGTCATCTGCATAAGGACTTTCGGTGATTCTTGTCAATTCGTTCGATTTGTTTTTGTAATCGTAAACAAAAATGTCGTAGTTATACTGCATGCTGTCCGAAGGTAAGATGTTGGACAGGCGGTTAGAAGAAAAAACAATTTTTGAAGATAGATCGATAAATTGCGGATAGCGATCGTCAGCTAAATCATTAGTAATCTGTTCGTATGAATTGGCAGCATTGTTAAAAACAAATATATCGGTTTTACCGTTTTTTACAGCCGACAAAACTAAATTGAAGCCATTGTGCGAAAACGAGAAATCGAGTATTTTTTCTACATTAAAAAGCTCTTTAAAAGACAATTCTTTTGTTTCGATTTCGTATGTATATAAATATTTTGTCCCTTTCTTTTCTACTATAAAAGCCACTAATTTACCGGTCGGATGCCATGCTATAATGGGATATGAATAATCGGTTATTTGGTCAAGCCTTACTCCTTGTTTATATATGCTGAAGTTTTTGCCACTGTTGTTATTTTTTAAATACACTTTTATTCTGCCCATATAATTTACAGAATAGGCGGTCCATTGTTCATCGGGCGATAAACGTAATTCGCGTACTATTCGGTTGCTTTTAATTTTTTTTGTTGCAAATGTTTCGTTTGGGCTAATTCGGGTTGATTCATCTTTTTCAAATTTTTGCTGAAAGAAATCGAGCCATTCGTGCGATAGGTATTTAACCGGCAATCCTATTGTATATAAAAAACCCGTCTCAACATTTTTAGAAATACGCGTTAAATATAAAATATTAGGAATAGTCTGTTTTCCAAACTTTTGGGTAATAAAAAACCAAATGGCATGACCGGCATAAACGGCATCCTTGCCTGATAAACGATTAAATTTGTCAAAGCGGTGATTCATTACACCATCGCGTATATTGTTTTCGATATCCGAATTCCATTCTTCGGACAAATAAGAAACCAATCCCTTAAAATACCAATCGGGTAATGACAAAAGCGTAGAGTTCGTTAGTTTTGCTTTAAAATCGCTTCCAAACAAAGCTTGATTTATCAAAATTTCTGCTATGGCTGCCTTTATTTGCTTATCTAACAAGCGGTGATCGCCTTCGTAATAAAGAGAAACCTTATTGTCAATCAACTGTGTGGTACCACCAATATTGTATTGGTCGTTGCCCGTTATTAAGCCAATGTTGCTTTGTCTGAAGTCGCTTAGGTTATTGTAAACCAAAAATATAATACGATTTTGTAACGTTGTACCTACCATTGCTTCCATTTCGGGAATAAATAGACTTGCTTGCTTAGCAACATAACTTGCTAAATTACTTCCGTTTTCGTAAAAGTAAACATCAAACGAAGGTAATCTGTAATATTGCCATAAGTATGGGCGATATTGTACCCTGTTTTTTCCAAAATCAGTTTGCATGCCGTTATAAAATTGAGCATGTAAGCCAAGCGAAAGAAAACAAACTGCAATAATTATAAATTGCTTAATCGGCATAATAAAGATATAACTTGTAAAAATACAAAGTTTTTATCTCAGAAAAAAAAACGTAAAGAAAATATACGAAGTGCAAGCCATTATTGAAGGCTAAACTTATAAGTAATCGTACCTCTTTGCAATTCAGGTGCATCGGGTTTTGCATCAAACTTTGCTTTTAAAGCTGCGTTGTATGCTGCGTCCAAATAGGGTTTAGACAATATGGTAGATCCTTTAATACCGGCATTGGCTTTTACAACTGTGCCATATCGATCGACAAAAATTTCAACAACAACCTTGCCTTGTTCATTTCCGGGATAAGTTGGGCGTGGAAGACCACCTTTTAAACCTCTCCCGCCAAGATTAAACGAATTGCCACCACCATCGGGGCTTCCATGGTGACTTAATGCATTGGGGTCTCCTTCGGGATTACCCTGATTTCCGACTCCTTGTCCCTCTCCTTCGCTGTTGCTATTTGAGTTTTGATTGCCCGGGAAAAGAGCATTTTGATTGACGGTTTGTTTGTTTTCTTGCGTTTCAGTAGTTTGGTTGGTCGGATGGGTCTGATTTGGCTTTTTGTTTTGATTTGTTTTAATGGCAACCGCTTCTTCAAAATCTTGACTTATATTGGTTTCTTCGGTATTTTGTGGATTGCTGATGGTTTGTTTGTTTTCTTGATTTGGCTCAATGTTTCCACTTCCATCATCGGTTGTTCCAAAATTAACTAAAATGCCTTTTTCGCCCGGCAGCGGAAGAGGTGTATGCAAACCTAATAAAAACAGCAAGGCTATTACCAAACCATGAAAAAAGATGGTTACTATAATACTGTTTTTATTTACAGACGATGCATTCATATTATTACTGCGGTTGCGTTGCCAAAATTAGTTTATACTTATTATTCTTAGCTATATTCATTACTTTTACCACTTCTTCAATTGGCACAGTTCGGTCGGCATGCAACGAAATAGTGGGTGCTTCGTCGGGATTCGTTACCTGTCCTAGTTTTTGTTGAAGAACAGATTCTAAGTTCTCAATCCCTACATTTTGTGTTTCAACATAAAATTGAAGGTCGGCAGTAATAGAAATTGTTGTTATGGGTTTATTTGCTTGTACTTGATTGTTGCTGCGAGGCAGTAAAAGTTTTAGTGCATTGGGCGAAATAAGCGTAGAAGTTATCATAAAGAAAATAAGCAATAAGAAAACCAAGTCAGACATGGTTGAAGTGCTAAACTCGGTACTGATTCTATTTCGTGAACGTATTGCCATAGTATTTTATTTAACGGGTTCGTTGAGCAAATCCATAAATTCGGTTGTACTACGTTCGAGTTGATATACTAAGTTTTCGATACGAACTACAAGGTAGTTGTAAGCAATATAAGCAATAATTCCAACTATTAAACCACCAACTGTGGTTACCATTGCCTCGTATATACCGCTTGACAATAGGGTTATGTCAATATTACTACCAGCATTCGCCATATTATAAAATGCTCTAACCATACCGGTTACCGTACCCAAAAAGCCGAGCATTGGAGCCGCACCTGCTGCTGTTGCCAACATAGCTAAACTTTTTTCGAGGTTCGCCACTTCTAATTTTCCAACATTTTCTACAGCTGCATTAATATCATTTAATGGTCTGCCAATTCGATTGATCCCTTTTTCTATCATTCTTGACAAAGGCGAGTTTTGAGCTTTACATAATGCAAGTGCATTGTCTATTTTGCCATCTAGGATATACTCACGGATGTTGTCCATAAACTTGTCATCTTTCTTATTTGCATTTCTGATGGCAATAAACCGATCTACAAAAACATAAATCGTGATAATACTGATAACGCCCAGTACAATCATGATCCATCCGCCTTTTACGGCTAAATCCCACAATGAAAGGGTTAATTCTCCTTGTGCCGGAACTGTCCCGGCTGCTGTAGTTGTAATTTGCAAAAACATCATACCTTTGGTTAATTTAATATGCTACTAAAGTACACACGATGTATTAACGTCTTTATTAATACAAATATTATTTATTAACATTTTATTGTTGAATGTAGAAGGCGACGTTTATGCCTGTTCTTTTTCTTGATTCATCGATTTGATAAGCAATTCAAGCTTATCAATATTTTGAGGTAAATGCTTAAAATGCACATACGATTTTTGATAATCTTTGATATTAAAAGCCGGTGAACCTTGTAAAATTTCTCCTTTTGTTTTAATATTTGAACCGATTCCCGATTGAGCAGCAATTTTAACTTCATCCGCAATCTTTAAATGTCCGGCAATTCCAACCTGCCCGCCTATCATACAATATTTACCGATTTTTGTCGAACCCGAAACCCCACTTTGTGCAGCAATTACAGTACCTTCGCCTATTTCCACATTATGACCTATTTGAATAAGGTTATCTAATTTTACCCATTTACGGATAATGGTACTCCCCATGGTAGCTCTATCTATACACGTATTTGAGCCTATTTCAACAAAGTCTTCGATTACTACGTTCCCAATCTGCGGGACTTTCTTATTAGAATGGTCGGAGGCTGCAAAACCGAAACCATCAGCACCAATCACAGAGTTCGAATGTATAATGCAATTATTTCCTATAATACAATCTTTGTAAATTCTAACTCCGGAATGAATAACGGTGTTTTCACCAATTTGAACATTTTCACCAATAAATACATTGGGATATATTTTTGCATTATTCTTTATAACAACCTTTTTGGATATATAGCTAAAAGCTCCAATATAAATGTCCTTGCCAAGAGTTGTATCGGAATTTATGTATGAAGGATATTCTATTCCGCTGGGATGGTATTCACTTTCTTTCTGGCAAATATCTAATAGCGTAGCAAAAGCTTTATATGCATCGTTTACTTTGATTAAGGTGCTTTGTACAGGTTGTGAAGGGACAAAATCTTTGTTAATAAGTACGATGCTCGAATGTGTTTGATAAAGAAACTTTTCGTATTGCAGATTGGCTAAAAAAGAAAGACAACCTGGTTTGCCTTCTTCAATTTTTGAAACGGAATCGACTTCAACCATCTCATTCCCCTCAATAATGCCATCCAGCATTTCAGCTATTTGTTTTGCTGTGAGCTTCATTCAGTTAAAATTTCGACAAAGTTACTATTTTATTTTAAATATTTAAAGTTCAACTAATGCATTCCGGTAAAAAACACATGAAATATTTGACTACATTTTTTGAAAGCACTTCTATGTTAAGAATATCCGAAGCTTCAGAAATGTCGAGCAGTTTACCATTTTTAAAAAGAATGTTTATTTTGTTATCGGCAATGCTATAGGCATGGTTTTGAGCTGAATCTGAAAAAACAAGATATTCTGATTCTTCTTCGCTAAAGTTGAACATGTGTTGAATACGTTTTCTGTACAAATTAATTTTTTCATTATCGTGTGGCTGACGCTGAATTTCAACTTTAAAAAGCTTACGCTCTATAAAACGGCTTGATAACAGCGATAATACCTTGTCTTCCGAAACAGACCAACTTTTTATCCACACCCAAATCTCGGCATCGTCAAGTTGTGAGAATAAATTTAGCCAATCTACATTCACATTTAATTCTTGATAATCAATTTTATTATACCACAATTCATAAAGAACCGGGGGGAGCGTTATGTTGTTTTGTAAAAACAGATAATGTACGCGTTTAAAAATCGAAAGTAACATAAGTTCTGCCGCCAACACTGTTTTATGCAAATAAACCTGCCAATACATCAACCTACGAGCTATTAAAAATTTTTCGATGGAATAAATGCCTTTTTCTTCAACGGCAAGACTGTCGTTCGAAACAGTCAGCATTTTAATGATTCGTTCGGTTCCGATAACCCCTTCCGAAACTCCCGTAAAAAAGCTATCTCGTTTTAAATAATCGAGCCTGTCCATATCCAATTGACTGGAAATAAGCTGATGTAAAAACTTTTTCACATAGAGGTTTTTAATTATGTCGATGGCTTTGTCCAAACCACCTTGGTATTCTCGATTGAGATGATTCATGAAAGCATAGGTTATTTGCTCGTGATGGAGGTCTCTAAGTAAGACTTTTTCTAATGTATGCGAAAAAGGACCATGACCAATATCGTGCAACAAAATGGAAAGCTTAACGGCTTCTGCTTCGGAATCACTTATTTCAATGCCTTTTGACCTTAAAACCTCTATGGCCTCCTGTGTTAAAAAAAATGCCCCCAACGAGTGCTGAAAACGTGTGTGCATAGCTCCTGGATACACATAATGTGCTAAACCCAATTGTTTGATGTTCCTTAGTCGTTGAAACCATCGATGGTTAACAATGTCTAAGCCAATTCCGGTCGGCATTTGAATAAAGCCATGTACAGGGTCGTTTATGATTTTTATTTTTTTTGCCATGATTTTTGTTCATAATTTCACAAAATTCGTTATTTTATTTGAAAAATCAACCATATTAGTTTACAAACTAACTTACAATTTTTCTCCGTTTATTTTGCTAAAGGGCAAATGAAACAAATGTAACAATTTTATAAAATTGGCGTATAATGAATAAAGCCTTAGCCCTAAAACAATATAACTATGATGTTAGATTTTTCAAAAATGATTTTAACAAAAGTAAGTTTTGATCCTAAGCTTTTTCACAAAGAACTTAGAAAACTGCTTTTATGGCTTGGAGACGACAAAGAAGAAGTTGAAAATCTTTATGAGTGGTGTAGTGAAAATTATGGAGATATTTATGGCGACATCATTTCAGAAGAATTTAAAGATTATGGATATCTCGATTAGCTTAGGATAGCCGATACTTTTGTTTTTGATTTACCGGGGTGCCTGTGAAAAGGTGCCCCTTTTTTATTTTTTAATTAAAATTTTTTGAGTATAAATTTGGTCGTTTGATGTTAATTTAACGGTATAATATCCTTCGTTCAACGAGCTGACATTAATTTCATTTTGAGTAGTGAGGAGACATGTTTTAACGGTAACTCCTGCAATATTTTGAATTTCAACTGTACAGAATCCGTTAATAGTTAAATCCTTATGAATCATAATTTTATTCGAAGCAGGATTGGGATATAGAAAGTCTTTATTGAATTTAATTTCATTAAGTCCTTGACTAACTAATTGAAATTTCTTTAAAAACTTCCAAATTTCTACTGTGTAATCGATATCGTTTACCGGAGGATAAAGCCACTGGTGGTCAGCCCCGATTGCTTTATAAAACATTACGTCAGCCGTGTGATTTTGGCTGTTATAATAATACGATTCAACACTAATGCTATCGTTTACAATATCGGGATAGGTCTGAAACAGATAATTGGTATCGCAAGAGTTGTTTTGAACCCAAAAACGAACCATTTGCTCTGCATTCATACCGTATTGATTTGCCGAATATGAAACTTGAGAATCGGCTGTTCCATGAAAATGGCAAACAGGTACTGCTCGCGTAGGACTACAAGTTAAACTAGCCCCAATCGTCCCTGCAACAGAAGCTATAGCAGCGACGTTATTACTTTTTTCACACGCCATTCGTTGCGACATAAAACCACCCATCGAAAATCCACAGAAATAGATTCTTTGAGCATTTATTGAATATTGTGCACTAATACTGTCAATAATTGCCATAAGAAAACCAACGTCGTCAATATTGGAGTTGAGAATAAATCCCATATAGCTTGCCCCCGAATTCCATGCTGTACCAAACATGCTGTTCACGGCCTCCGGGTATATCGTTATAAAACCGGCCGTATCGCCAATAAGATGCATGCCAATATTCTTAAAATTATTAATATTGTCGCCTAATCCGTGTAAACAAATAACAAGGGGAACAGGATTTTGAGCCGAATATGATGCCGGAATGTATTTTAAATACTTTCGGCTTTGCCCGCCAAAATTCATGGTTACTAAATCCTGTGCCACAAGACTTAAGCTAAAAAAGCAAACAAAAAAAAGTAAAATGATTCGTTTCATGTTCTTTAATTTTTTTCAAATATATAAACTAAATCGATTCAGTGCTCAAAAATATGAAACAAATTTTCTTCAAAAATGTTTCAAAACATAAAAAATCACATTGAATTGTTGTACTTTCGAGACGTTAAAAAAACGCACTATTTTAAAATTATTTTAAGGTTTATGGCAAAACATAAAATTCAATTCAGCCTTGTTTACAGAGACATGTGGCAATCATCCGGAAAATATGTTCCTCGAATTGACCAGCTAAAAAAAATAGCTCCTGTAATTATCGATATGGGTTGTTTTTCTAGAATCGAGACCAACGGTGGGGCTTTTGAGCAAGTAAACCTTCTTTATGGCGAAAATCCGAATCAAGTAGTAAGGGAATGGGTAAAGCCGTTTAATGAAGCCGGCATCCAAACTCATATGTTAGAGCGAGCATTGAATGGGATTCGGATGTTTCCTGTACCTTCAGATGTTAGAAAACTAATGTATAAAGTAAAAAAGGCTCAGGGTGTAGATATTGCACGTTCTTTTTGTGGCTTAAATGACTATCGCAATTTAGAATTGTCGGTAAAATATGCTAAAGAAGCCGGCATGATATCTCAAGCTGCTCTCTCCATTACTCATAGCCCGGTTCATACCATAGAACATTACATGAGCGTTGTAAACAAAGCTGTTGAATACGGAACAGACGAAATTTGTCTTAAAGATATGGCTGGTGTTGGAAGACCTGTTTTTCTCGGGAAATTAGTTTCAGAAATTAAGAAAAATCATCCGCATATAAAAGTTCAATACCATGGTCATTCAGGACCCGGATTGTCTATGGCTTCGACTTTAGAAGTTGCAAAAGCCGGTGCCGATTATATCGATGTGGCAATGGAGCCATTGTCGTGGGGCATGGTTCATCCCGATGTGATTTCAGTTAGAGAAATGCTTTATGATGCCGGTTTTGATGTACCGGAAATAAACATGAGTGCTTATATGGAAGCACGCCGATTAAATCAAGAATTTATAGATGAATGGTTGGGGCTTTTTATCGACTCTAAGAACCGCTACATGTCTTCTTTGCTATTGGGCTGCGGATTGCCGGGAGGAATGATGGGAAGCATGATGGCTGACCTCAGAGGCGTTTTAGATGGTATTAATAACACGTTAAAAAATGCCGGTAAACCAATTCTTACTCAAGACCAAATGTTAGTCAAGCTTTTTGATGAAGTAGCTTATGTTTGGCCTAAATTAGGATACCCGCCATTGGTTACGCCATTCAGTCAATATGTTAAAAACGTAGCACTTATCAATGTTATGTTTTTATTACAAGGCAAAGAGCGTTATCAAATGATTGATAAAAACACATGGGATATGATTCTGGGTAAAGCCGGAAACTTACCCGGTCCGTTAGCTCCTGAAATTATTGAGCTTGCTAAAAAACAAAATTTTGAATTTTACCAAGGGACTCCTCAAGATGCTTACCCTGATGAATTAGACAAGTACCGGAAACAAATGCAAGACAACGGATGGGATGTTGGTCAGGACGAAGAAGAACTGTTTGAGTTGGCCATGCACGAACGTCAATACCTCGATTACAAGAGCGGTATTGCTAAAAAAAGATTTGAAGAAGAAGTTGAAAAAGCACGTCAGCAGCAAAACCAATCACAGGTCGTTGCAGCAGCTCCCCAACCGACTAAGCCCAAAGAAGAAAAAACATTGAACAACTTACCTAATGATGAGCTTCATAAACAGTTAACAGCACCAATCAAAGGACAAGTTGTTTTTGGTTTCCATGAAATAATAGAAGATAAATTTGTAAAAATTGGCGATACGGTAAAAAAAGGTGAACGCATTTGTTATATATATTCTGATTTATTTCAGGGATTTGAAGAAGTAGTCTCTCCGGTAGATGGAGTAATAACCCACATTACAGTGAAGCAAGGTTCTACCGTAAAAAAAGGAGAAGTTATTGCTGTTGTAAAAGTAAACCAACCGGTAGTAGCAGAAAAATAAGTTAAAATAAATACAAACCATATCTAAATTTCCATGAATACAAAAATAAAAAGCGATTTAGCAAAATTAGGTATTACAGATGTCGAAGAATTGTATTACAATCTTAGCTACGATGAATTGTTTAAACATGAAACCGATGAAAAGCTAACAGGCTACGAAAAAGGTTATGTTACCAATCTTGGAGCCGTTACCGTTGATACTGGAATTTTTACCGGAAGAAGCCCTAAAGATAAATATATTGTAAAAGATGAAGTAACAGAAGATAAAATCTGGTGGGCAGGACCAGGAAAGAAAGGTTCAGACAATAAGCCATTAAATCGTGAACAATGGAACTATTTACTCGATATAGCAAAAAAACAGCTAAGCGGTAAAAAAATATATGTTAATGACGTATATGCCGGAGCTAATGAGAATTCGCGTTTAAAAATACGAGTCATTACTGAGATAGCTTGGGGTTCGCACTTTGTAAAAAACATGTTTATTCGTCCAACCGAGGAAGAGTTAAAAGATTTTGAACCTGATTTTATTCTTTATCATGCTTGTAAAGCAACCAATCCTCGTTGGAAAGAGATGAATATGAACAGTGAGGTTTTTGTGGTTTTCAATTTGACAGATAAAATGGCAGTTGTTGGAGGTTCATGGTATGGCGGCGAAATCAAAAAAGGAATTTTTACCGTAATGAATTATTTTTTGCCCTTAAAGGGAATCGCAGCCATGCATTGTTCTGCTAATGTCGGAAAAAACAATGACACAGCTCTTTTCTTTGGCTTGTCGGGAACAGGGAAAACAACTCTTTCAACAGATCCGGAACGAATGCTGATTGGTGACGACGAACATGGTTGGGATGAAGACGGCATTTTTAATTTTGAAGGCGGATGCTACGCAAAATGTATTAACCTTAACCCCGAAAAAGAACCCGATATTTATCAGGCAATTAAAAGAGATGCTTTGCTCGAAAACGTTGTTTTTGATGAAAAAACCGGCATTATTGATTTTAATAGCGCCGCAAAAACTGAAAACACACGCGTTTCATATCCAATTTACCATATTAAAAACATTGTTAAACCCGTCTCAAAAGGCCCACATGCACAAACCATTATATTTTTAAGTGCAGATGCATTTGGCGTTCTTCCTCCTGTTGCCATTTTAAGCAAAGAAGAAGCAATGTATTATTTTTTAAGCGGATATACAGCTAAATTAGCCGGTACCGAACGCGGCATTCTCGAACCTGCTCCAACCTTCTCTGCTGCATTTGGTGCTGCCTTTTTACCGCTCCATCCAACTGTTTATGCAAAAGTGTTGGCAAAAAAAATGGACGAACATAATACCAAAGCCTATTTGGTAAATACAGGATGGATTGGCGGAGCATACGGCACAGGCAAACGAATTGACATTGTTGCAACCCGAAATATTATTAGAGCTATTTTAAATGGCAGCATTGAAAATGCAGCAACCGAAAAGATGCCGATTTTTAATCTCACCATACCTAAAGAGTTGACAGGAGTTGAAAGTAAATTGCTTAACCCGCGTAATGCTTGGGCTGATTCCTTAGCTTACGACAAACAAGCAGAAATGTTGGCTTCTAAATTTATTGAAAACTTTAACGTTTTCACGGACAATGAAGAGGGTAAGCGATTAACACAATTCGGACCTCAACTTAGCCACGTATTATAATATCGCATACTCATAAAAAATGCGTTGCTAAGTAAAAAAATATTATTACCTTTGCAACGCTTTTTTCGGTTCGTAGCTCAGCTGGTAGAGCACGTGACTCTTAATCATGGGGTCGAGGGTTCGATTCCCTCCGAACCGACACTCTTTTGGTGTTGAATTGTCATTCCTTTTTTAATCAACATCTAAACATCTGACTCCACTTCATCTTTAGAAATTTCAACTACTCCAAGAAAAGGAGTGTTAGTGTTGTATTGCTTTATGGTAATTCAACATTTTTTCAATGCTGTATTTTAACGGCAAAAATGTATATTGCATTGTATCGACAATCTTTTCGTTGCTATATTTTAATTCTTTGTTAAGTGTTTTAGCCGTATGGAGCGATAGCAATGCTTCATCTTTAGTGAAAAAGGATAAAATATCGCCTATGTAACCAAGCATCATGAGCTTTTTAGCACGAATGGGTTTAAAATTTCCTGAAATACCTAATACATCACAAGTAATTTTGTAAAATTCTTCATAAGTTACATTTTCAGAAGTTAAAATAAACCGCTGATTTGTAATAGAAGTGTTTAAGGTCATATGCATCATTAAATGAACAACATCATCGATATCTACAAAGCTACTCGAGCCCATTGGATAGTAAAACTGACCTTTTTGTAATTGCTTAACCAATGAAGTAAAAATATGCCATTTGCGACTATATCCAAGAATAACCGATGGGTTTAATATTACGGCAGGAAGTCCTTCTTCAATACCTCTCCAAACTTCTAATTCGGCCAGACATTTTGAAACAGTATAAGGATGATCTGTGGTTAATATTTCAAACGGCGAATTTTCTTTACCCAAACCATTAATGTTATTTGTAATGGTTGCAATGGAACTGACATAACAGAAGCGTTTTACATGTTGCAAAAGCGAAGCATTTACTACATTTTCGGTAATCTTAATATTTTTTTTAATCATCTGTTTGCTGCTTTTACCGTTTAATTCGACTTGTGCTGCAGCATGAAAAACTATATCTACATCATTAAATGCTTCTACTACATCACTGTAGTTAGAGAGATGACAATTGACCCATTTAATTTTATTAAAAAGATGGGCACATCCCTGCAATTCAAACACCTTTTGTGTATATGCAATATCGGATGTTTCTCGTTTAAAAGCCAAAACCGGCAAATCTTTTTTTAAAAGACTTACCAACAAATGCGAGCCTACAAATCCTGTTGAACCGGTAACTGCTATCATACGATTTAACAAAGGTAGCTATTTTTGGTTTATTTCATACAATAATGTAGTTTTACATCGTGAAACTTAACTTTTTGTTCATATACTTCGTTTTTTTTACAGGGCTTATTAAAGCTCAGCTGTTGCCATATAATTATGTGGGAATAGAAGATATAGAATTGGAAAAAACGCAATATATTGACAGTAATGCTCATCCGTCCATTAAGCCATTTTTAATTACGTTTTCGGAATGGCAAAAAAATGATTCAACCCATGCATGTATCCAAAAAAATAATCTTTATGCTTTTTTTAAGCCGATTATTCAAACGGATATTAAACAAAATTTTAAGCACTTTACAAATTTTGGAGTTGATGGATATTTGTTAGCAGGGAAGAAAATTTCCGCACAACTATCGTTAAGTCAACTAATATTAAACCCTGACTCAAATTTAAAAAAAACATTTGATTCTATTGGTCTTTTATCACATTATGGCAGAGTAAATATTAATAGTCATACATGGCAGCGAACGCAAATAGAAGGTAGTGTGTATTGGCAAGCATTACCCTATTTATCTTTTCAAGCCGGTGTTGGAAATCATTTTTTGGGAGATGGTTACCGTTCTTTATTTTTATCGAGCAATACAAGCCCCTACCCTTTTATTCTTGGAACAGCCAAAATATGGAAAGTAGAGTACCTTGTTTTATATAGCTTTTTGAATGAACCTGCTTGGAAATATTTTAATCAACCTTATAAACGTAAAAATTCAACCCTTCATTATTTAAGCTGGAATATAAACAAAAGACTGAATATCAATGCTTTTGAAGCGGTGGTTTGGCAAGTGCACGATTCTATTGGAAACAGAGGCTTCGATGTTAATTATATAAACCCCATCATATTTTTTCGCCCCATTGAGTTTTCTATTGGCTCTCCGGATAATGTTATTATGGGCATGGGTTTTCGTTATCGAATATTTAAAAATACCCATATTTATTCCCAATTGTTGCTCGATGAGTTTAAATTATCCGAAATTAAAGCAAAAAATGGTTGGTGGGGAAATAAATTTGGCTTACAGGCAGGCATTAAAACATATCGCTTGTTTGGAAGCGATAAATGGTTTGCATTGATGGAGTGCAACACCGTGCGACCCTTTACCTACTCTCATAGCGATTACCTTAGCAACTGGGGGCATATGCACCAACCACTGGCACATCCGTTAGGGGCTAACTTTATTGAATGGGTGGCACAAAGCTCGTATAAACTAAAAAAATGGACCTTCGCCGTTCAATTCATTTATCAACGACAAGGGCAAAGCAACGCTCAATTTAATGCCGGAAACAATATTTATCTTTCGTATAATGCAAACAGGCAAGAATATGGAAATTATCTGCTAATTGGTTCAAATTATGAAGTAAAAAACATTGATTTTCGCATCTATTACCTTTTAAAGAAATCGTGGCATTTGCGAGCTTTTGCACAAATCGGACTCCTCAATGAAACAACAAAAAACCTTGCTTCGCCATCGAACTTTTATTTTCATTTTGGCCTATTGCAAAAAATAAAAGAATAAACGAAAAACCGATTACATCCAACGAACCATCCATTATTATTCTCAAAAAGGCATAACTGACTTCTTGTCATATTTTTTCTATTGGCATTGACTTTGATTTTGGATGACCAACCAAAAAAAATGAGATATGCAAAAAGGAAACATTGGAGTAACTACCGAGAACATTTTTCCGATAATCAAGAAATTTTTATATTCGGAAAACGAAATTTTTTTACGTGAACTTGTTTCAAATGCAGTTGATGCTACTACCAAGCTAAAAGCATTGGCCAACAGTGGCGAATACAATGGTGATATAGAAAATAGCCGCATCAGTATTAAGATTGACAAAAAGAACAAAACACTTACCGTATCGGACAAAGGTATTGGGATGACGGCAGAAGAAGTGGACAAATACATCAATCAGATAGCGTTTTCGAGCGCCGAAGAATTTTTAGAAAAATATAAAGATAAAGCCAACTTAATCGGACATTTTGGCTTAGGTTTTTATTCGGCATTTATGGTTGCCAATAAGGTCGAAGTCATTACAAAATCATATAAAGAAAACTCAAAAGCAGTAAAATGGACATGTGATGGCTCGCCCGAGTACACCATGGAAGAAACCGAACGCGAAACACATGGAACCGATGTTGTTCTATATATTGAGGACAGCGAAAACGAAGAATTTTTAGAAGAAAACAAGATAAGCGAATTGCTGCATAAATACTGCAAATTTTTACCGGTTGAAATTGCTTTTGGAAAAAAGAAAGAATGGAAAAAAGACAAATATGTGGAAACCGACGAGGATAATATTATTAACAACCCTCATCCACTCTGGACAAAAAAGCCGGCTGATTTAAAAGACGATGATTATAAATCGTTTTACCACGAATTATATCCCGATACGTTCGAAGAACCGCTATTCAATATCCACTTAAACGTTGACTATCCGTTTAACCTAACAGGAATCCTGTATTTCCCTCGTATTAAAAACAGCTTCGATATTCAAAAAAATAAAATTCAACTTTATTGCAACCAGGTATATGTAACCGACCAGGTAGAAGGCATTGTCCCCGATTACTTAATGTTGCTTCATGGAGTTATCGATTCGCCCGATATACCGTTGAACGTTTCGCGCAGTTACTTACAAAGCGATAGCAACGTTAAAAAAATATCATCGCATATTACCAAAAAAGTAGCCGACAAGCTATTTGATTTATTCAAAAACGATCGTCCCGACTTTGAGAAAAAATGGGACGATTTAAAATTATTTATACAATATGGTATGATAAGCGATGAAAAATTTTACGAACGTGCCGAAAAATTTGCGTTGTTTAAAAATGTTGATGATAAGTACTTTACATTTGAAGAATACGAAAAATTGGTTAAAGAAAATCAAACCGAAAAATACGGAAGTACCATTTATCTTTACGCTACTGACAAAGAAGAACAATATGCATACATCGAACAAGCAAAAAACAAGGGTTATGATGTATTGATTTTCGATGGGCAATTAGATTTACATTATATTAATCACCTGGAACAAAAACTTACCAAAACATCCTTCAAACGAGTCGATGCCGAAACCATCGATAAACTGATTGAAAAAGAAGAGCAACGCAAAGTAGAATTGAGCGAAGCAGACCAAAACGACCTGCGACATGTGCTTTTTGGCGCCTTACCCAACAAAGAAGAATTTTTAATCGCATACGAAGCACTTAACGAAAACGATTTGCCACTGGTTATTACTCGCAGCGAGTACATGCGAAGAATGAAAGACATGGCACAATTTTCACCCAAGAGCATGTATGGCGGAATGCCCGATATGTACTCGATGGTTGTAAATACTTCTCATCCAATTATTAAAAAAATAGTCAGCGAAAAAGAAGAACAACTTTCAAAAGACTTACAAAAACTCAACAAAAAAATAGAACCATTACAAACCGAAGTTGATAAACTAAAAGAAGAACAAAAAAAGAAAAAAGAAGAGGAATTGACCACTACCGAAAAAGAACATCTCGAAGCCAAAGAAAAACAGCTTGAGGAACTAAAAAAAGAAAAGAAAGAAAAGCTGGAACAGTTTGGTGCCAAGAATACGGTTGTAAAACAATTAATAGATATTGCATTGCTCTCTCACAACTTGCTTAAAGGTGAGGCATTTAGCAATTTTATTAAACGCAGTATAGAAGTAATAAAATAATTGAGAAAGAAAATACGAATATCTCTTACTTAAGCAGTCGTTTATTATAATACTCAAAACGACTGCTTTTTTGTTAGCTTTACTTCCAATTTTGTATTTGTTTTAACAGTATTGCCATTAATATGTATTTCGCCTTTTTCGTCGGCAGTTTTGTATGACTTCTTTACTATTCTCTTGTCAATTCGAGTGTCCCGTTCCGATGCTTAGGAAATTCGGGACGTATCGAGAATTGACGCAACACAAAGAAGGAGACAGCATGCTTAGATGCTCCTTTAATATTTTAAAGAGTTACGTTGCATGACAGGGTGTAAGGTAACACATCTCGATACTCCCGATATCTATCGGGAGACTTGATGTGAAAGGGTGGTGTTTATTCTTTCCCTGTCAGGTCGAGTGTTCTTTTCGTAAGAAAAGAAAATATCGAGACCTGAAGCAACATACCTCAATACTCTATGTGACAAGGCCGTGTGGTTGCTCTTTCCCTGTCAGGTCGAGTGTTCTTTTCGTAAGAAATTATCGAGACCTGATTCGGCATTACAGGGTAATGATGAGTTGTAATAAACTTGTTCAGATTATATCCTCTATAAGCATTTTTTTACTACTTTTGAAATAATGAAAACGTATTATGTCTATATTTTAGAATGCTCTGACGGTAGTTATTACACAGGAGTTACTAATAACATAGAAAGACGACTTTTAGAACACACCAGTGGTTTAAATATTAACTCATACACACACAATAGAAGACCATTAAAGCTTATGTGGCATATTGAGCTAAATGATATTAACCAAGCCATTGAGCTTGAAAAAAAGATTAAAAAATGGTCACATGCTAAGAAAAAAGCAATGATCGAAGAAAAATGGGAAGATTTAAGATTATTGTCAAAAAAGAAGTTTAACAAAGATTAATAGGCGTAACACATCTCGATACTCCCAATAACTATCGGGAGACTCGATGTGACAAGGCCGTGTGATTACTCTTTCCCTGTCAGGTCGAGTGTTCTTTTCGTAAGAAAAGAAAATATCGAGACCTGAAGCAACATACCTCAATACTCCCGATATCTAACGGAATACTCGATGTGACAGGGTAGTTGCTCTTTCATTGTCAATTCGAGTGTCCCGTTCCGATGCGTCGGAAATTCTGGACGTATCGAGAATTGACGCAACACATTGAAGTGAGCAACATGCTTCGAAAATGGACTATCTATTTTGCGGTAGTATCGAACAGTTTAATTTATTTATCGTATTATCGAATAGTAAAAATATACTTTGCTCTACCTTCATATTTATTTGTGTCATTCATAAAAAATACGTAGGTTTGTGCATGAAAGGTTTAGTACTAAAAGTTGTAGGAAATCAATATGTCGTTAAAAGCGAAAATGGCGTATTGATAGATTGTGTACTTAAAGGGAAACTTCGTTTACAAGGTGCCCGTAGTACAAATCCGGTAATTGTGGGCGACTGGATAGAATACATTTTAATGCCGGACAGAACCGGAGTTATTGAGCAGGTCTTACAGCGTAAGAATTATATCGTACGTAAATCCGTCAATCTTTCGAAACAAAAACACATTCTGGCAGCCAATATCGATTGTGCCTATCTTGTCGTTACGTTGCTTTTTCCCGAAACAAATTTTGAATTTATAGACCGTTTTTTGGTTACTGCCGAAGCATACCAGGTTCCGGCGGCACTTGTACTTAATAAATGCGATTTGTATGACGAATTAACCGAACAAGTAAATGAATTTATTTCCATTTATAAAAAAGCCGGTTATCCTGTTTTTAGTGTTTCGGCTAAAACAGGCTTGGGGCTGGATGACCTGAAAGCGTTTATGGTAAACAAGGTTAACTTCATTTCTGGAAATTCGGGAGTTGGCAAATCATCATTAATCAATAAAATAGAGCCGATGCTCAACTTAAAAATTCAGGACATCTCTTTAGCTCACTTTAAGGGAAAACACACTACTACTTTCTCACAAATGTACGAATTAAGCAGTGGCGGTTATATTATAGACAGCCCCGGTATAAAAGGGTTTAGTTTTATAGATATTAAGAAAGAAGAACTTTTCCACTATTTCCCTGAGATTTTTAAAATAACACCACAATGTAAATATTATAATTGTACCCATACCAACGAACCCAATTGTGCAGTAAAAGAGGCTGTTGTCAGAGGCGAAATTCACGAACTACGGTATCGCAATTATTTAAGCATGTTTTTCGATGAAGACGAAAAACATCGTTAATGCTTATTCTAATGTTTCGTATATCTTTTGACCCGTTTTTTTATTCGTATATTCATTACAATAGGTTGTGTCTATAAACATAACGGAATCTTTTGTTCTTTCCCATTCCGGATTGTTTTCAAAATTACTTTTTAAGGGTTCGTTTTGTACTGTTGTTGCAGATGTATCCGGTGTCTCGGTATTTTTCTTATCTGCTGCATTTTGACAAGAAATAAAAAATACGAATCCAAATAATAATAACCAATTGCTTTTCATATATTTACACGCTTTTGAAATAAAATAAATTAACAGTGTAAATATTGTTAATATTTTTAAAACGACCAAATTTTTTCTTATTTTTATCTGATAATTTGCACCGCTCCGGTTTCTTCGTGCAGTTTATCGAAATTATCTCTAAACACCGCTCTC
>DAOOWN010000032.1:20509-28645 GCA_035371305.1 Bacteroidales bacterium | reverse complement strand
ACCATTCAGAGAAAGAAGCAGGGATTTTTCTCTGCTCTTTCCTGAAAAAATATTTAAACTTCATAAACTAAATCAACCGATTAAAAAAGTTGCACTTACTAATTGAACTTAGGATATACATTTTATTGTCTTTTTAAATCGATATTTAATTAAACAATTTTACTTTTATTCCAATTCGTTTGTCCAATTCTTTAAACGAAAACCATGCAGAAGCAGCGATTAAAAAGCTGCCAATTATACAGGAATACGGTTTATCTATCCATTTGGTTATAACAAAGCACACAACTGTTAAAACGAATTGAATAAAAAAAATACGAACAAAGGTTTTGGTAAAAGAAAAACTATATTTTACTTTAGCAATAATATATACCTGAACATAAACGAATATATATCCTATTAAAAAAGAAATTCCTAGTCCATCCAGTTTAAAAAAATAGTATCCTAAGATATTAAAGAATAAAATATATGTATTAGCGAGTACTTCACTAAATAGAAACATTTTAGAATCGCCTTTTGCCAAAAAAATATAACCGATTGGAAAGCTGGCAGCTTTAAATAGCATTCCCATGGCTGCCCAATGCACCATTTCGTTTACAGCAATAAATTTGTTAGAGTAAAGAATTATAATGACCCAATTAATAAAAACAAGAAATACCATAATTACAGGCGCTAAGATGAGCAATGCTATTTCGGCTTGCTCATTAATTGTTTTTTTACTGAGTTCGTTATTATTTGCTACTGCCGACAAGCGGGGATAGTAATCGGTTGCCATAGCGGTAAATATCATTCCCACATATGTAATAATAATGGAGAATCCTGCATTATAAAGTCCTACTTGTTCTACACCACCGGTATGGCTAATAAAAACACGAACTATATATCCCACTCCTATGGTAATTAACCCACTTAAACTAATCATAAAACCCATAACCAGCATGTTTTTACCTTCGGCAATGGTTCTTGCTTTGGAAACATTTACAGGTTCCAGTTTTATTTTTTGTGAAAAATACCAAGATAATACCAATGCAACTAAAGAGGATATAATAATTGTCGGTACTATGGCTTTTATTCCCCACACATAATACATAGGAATAGAAATAAGCAAACCTAAAACACTTCCCGACAAATTTGCTTTTGCAAGGTATTGCAGTTTCCGCAGTCCTTGTAATACTACCATTTGCCCGGAACTGAGTTGGTTGAGTAATAAAGTAATGGAAATATAAATAAAAGCCAGTGTATAATCTTTATTTCCAAACGTAAGTTGGCTAAGCCATGGAGAAAGAACGATAGTGAGAATTGCTCCCAGCAAACCGGTAATCCACACCAAACGTCTGAGTACGGTAACAATAGTTGATACACGAATTTGGTTACCGGTACCATTGGCTTCGGCAACATTTTTAACGGCACTTGTACCAAGACCAAAATTAGTAAGCCCGGCAATTAAGCCAGTGGTTGAAGTAAGTAAACCGGCTATTCCCATTCCCGTAGGACCGAGTAAAACAGCAATGAATTTGGAACGTATAATGGCAATAATAATATTAAAAACCTGCACTCCACCAAAAAGCGATGTGGCTTTTACGATTTGCTTATATGAATTTTGATTATCTGCCATTAATTTATACCACTTTCAATAATATCCCGTTTCCATTCTACTCCGGTTTTTAAAACCTTTGCCGGCACTCCTCCGATTAAAACATTATCAGGATATATATTATTGATGGTTTTAGAATTGCTTGCAACGATGCAATTATTTCCAATCACAGAGCCTTTTAAAATATTATTACTATTTGCAATCCAAACATGGTCACCTATAATAACATCGGATTGATGGTGTTGCCCTTTTATTTGATGCCAATCGGAATCGGTTATAAAAACATTCCATGCACATAAAAAATCTTTTCCTATTTCAATTTTTTGATTAACCATAATTATAGTATCGGCTGTAATTCCGGATTCAGATTCATTTTCCCTTCCACCAATAATTAAAGAAGAGTTTGACATTAGAAAAATTTTAACTCCATTACCTATTACAAAATCACTATTTAATTGAAATTCTGAATTAGAAGACAATTGTAAAACTATCGGACTTTTACCGCCAATAAATTGAGTAATCTTAAATTTTCCCTTAATCCTTATTCTTGCAGATTTATGTTTAATAATTTTAAATTTAATAAATGGTCTTGCAAATATTATTTTACCATCCCCTTCATCAATATACTTCCAAGTATAATAAAATGATCTTATTTTACATATTAAAAATCGAATGATAAATAAAGGTTTAAATAAGTACAATAACTTTTTCATTAATTTTATTTGAAATTTTGGTTTTAGGTTCTATGAAAATCTGTAAATAAGTTATTGGGTTATTAATTTTGCTATTTTTTATACCTGTTTAATGCTTCAATCACAAAATCACATTCCTCTGTTTTCATTGTCGGACTCATCGGCAGGCTCAGCACTTCGTTGTGAATCTTTTCGGTAATGGGCAATTCAAGATTATTCCAATCTTTATATGCTCTTTGTTTGTGCGGTGGTATAGGATAATGAATAAGTGTTTGGATTTCGTGTTCTGCCAGATATTGTTGGAGTTTATCTCGTTGCGGGTGGCGAATGACAAAGAGGTGCCAAACGTGTGTAAGTTGAAAGTTTAAGGTTGAAAGTTTAAAGTTGATGGAGGGTAAAGTAATGTTGGGATGTTTGATATTTTCGCAATAGTATTGAGCTATTTCGCGGCGGTGTTGGTTTTCGGCATCAAGGTATTTAAGTTTGATGGTCATGAATGCCGCTTGCAATTCATCCATGCGGCTGTTTAAACCCTGATAATCGTTGACATATTTTTTGGATGAACCATAATTTGCTATTGCTCTGACTACGGCAGCTAATTTGTCATCGTTGGTAGCAACGGCACCGCTATCGCCCAATGCACCAAGGTTTTTTCCGGGGTAAAACGAGAAACCGGCAGCATCACCTAATGAGCCGGTACGTTTGTAATGTTGGATTGACGCTTCGACAGACTCAACATGATCCGAAGAAAATTTTGAATTATAAGAAGGGATATAACAGGCACCGATGGCTTGTGCGTTGTCTTCAATAATTTTCAGTTTATACTTTTTAGCTATAACTTCAAGCTCTTGGCTCCAGCAAGTTTGTCCATAAAGGTGAACCACCATAATGGCTTTTGCTCGTTCGGTTATATGTTGTTCAATAAGCGAAATATCAAGGTTGTATGTATTAATATCCGGTTCAACAAGGACAGGTTTCAATCGGTTATCGGATATGGCTAAAATGGAAGCAATGTAAGTGTTTGCAGGAACAATCACTTCGTCGCCTTCGTGCATAATGCCCATTTCGATATAAGCTCGTAATATAAGGCGAAGTGCATCAAGCCCGTTAGCGCAAGCCACCACATGTTTAACTCCGATAAAGTCGGAAAGTCTCTGTTCAAATGTATTCACCCGTTCACCCAGCAAATACCAACCGGAATCGATAACTTCGGCTGCTGCTTGCTTTAACTCTTCAGCATATTGGGCATTGATTTGTTGAAGATTAAGAAAAGGTATCATTGCTTATTTATTTTAATAATCCAAGAACCCCTTGTTCCATTTTTTCTTTCGAGATAACCTGATTTTTTCAATTTATTCAAATGTTTTTGAATGGCAGATTCATTAATACCAATTTCTTTAGCAAGTATTTTTCTGGTAACACCGGGATTATTAGAGATAATCGTTAATATTTTCTTTTGTGTATCATTTATTTGACCACCTATTTGACCACCTATTTGACCACCTATTTGACCACCTTCATTAGCAGGTGTCAAATTATTATAAATAACAATTTGAATTCCACCTGCAAATTCCTGAACATCAGGTTCGGGGAGGTTCATTTTTTTTATTTCTTCATTTATTAAAAGCATTCCTCTGCCCCATGCTTCAATATATCCCATAAGGAAAAAGATGTTCGCAATAAGAGGATTTCTTCTTCTAGAAGGATGTTGTTGCTTTAACATATCAATAGTTAAAGGTTCCAGAAGTGGACCACTATTCCAAAAAATAATTTTATGATTATATATATGTATGGTAATATCTGTTTGTTCGCCATAATCTTTATGAATAATAGCATTAAGAATTACTTCGCGTAAAGCTTTTTCAGAATATTCAAGTGTTTCAATCCTTTCAAGTCCAACATACGAGATAATAGAATGCAAATACTTAACTCTTAATATATCCATAATTTTATCAGGCATTTCTAAGATATTCCCTTCAACAACATCTTGAGTAATAAGTTCTGTTTCTTTGTTTCCGAATTTTCCGATTTTTACAGTAGCTGTTCGTATAAATGTATCGGTTTTTTTGCCAAATAATAATATTGCAGCTCGTGTAATCCTCCCTGAATCATTTATTAAATTTAGTTTTTTTAACGTAAGAATATGATTTTCATTTAATGCATCTGCATATAAACAATTAGCATTCACTGCTTTATTTATAAATTTTAAAATAAGATTTTTGTTTAAATCATTTATATCGGCATTGTTGACAATAATTTCGTCCCATGTAATACTATCCTTTTTTAATATAAATTCTCTTAATTTTTGCCCTCGTAATTCTTGAACAGTCGCCCCACTTCTTGTATAATATTTACTATGAAAAGAGATTGGAACATTGCTTGGTAAAACTTGAATTTCAATATATTCTTTATGATTTTTTTGTTTTATATCAATATCAATAGTAATTCCTAAAAATTGTACAACCTTATTGGGAATATCTTCAAGTAATTTTTTTGTATTTTTTACACCCAAAACACTACCATTATCTTGCAAACCAATATATAGTTTTCCTCCTCTTGTGTTAGCAAAGGCACAAATATGTTTTAAAAATTCATCTTTCCATTGCTCCTTAAATTCTATTAGTTGGTTTTCGGGCATATTACTGTTTTTGTTGTTTGAGGTATAAGAAAACTAATCATCGTTATTATTTTTTTTGATAAAACAAGCCGGATTACCAAACCAGAGCTCATTTGGTGGAATACTTTTTGTAACCACACTGCCTGCTCCAATCATAGCATTTTCGCCAATTGTAATTCCACCTAAAATAACCGAACCTGCACCAATAGATGCACCTTTTTTAATAATTGTTTTCTGAAAAGCCGGAGGATATTTTTTAGAGCGGGGATATTTATCGTTTGTGAATGTAACATTGGGTCCAATAAAAACATCATCTTCAACTTGTATTCCATCCCACAAATAAACACCGCATTTTACGGTTACATTATTTCCAATAATCACATCGTTTTCTATAAAACAGTGAGCATTAATATTACAATTATTGCCAATTCTAGCATTCGGTAAAACAACTACATGTTGCCATATACTCGTGTCTTTTCCAATATTGTTTGATTGCACTTCTGCTGTTGGATGTATCATAGTTTATATTTCATAAATTTTTCATATTCCCTAATATAATCATTTTCTTGATAAATATCTGAAGCAAGAACCATACAAATGGATCCGGATGAAAAATTAACTAATTCACGCCAGATTCCGGGAACAATGTAAAGGCAATGATAAAGACGGTTAAGGGTAATGGTTCGTTTTACTTTTCCATCATCAAGAATAACATCAAAACTACCGCTTGCTGCTACAACTAACTGGTATAATTTTTTGTGTGCATGCCCACCTCGACTTTCACCTCCCGGTATGTCATATAAATAATAAATCCGTTTTACGTTAAATGGAAGTGTTTTATTGTTTTCAACAACTGTAATATTTCCCTTTTCTCTATGATTAACACCAAGTTCTATATGTGAGCAGTCAAAAACAGACGATTTTTTTGAGTTAATTCCATTGAACGCTCTTGTGTTATTTTCTACTAAAATAGAATTTCTTTTTTCATTACAAGATTGTAAAAACTCCGGATATTCACGAATATAATCATTTGACGAATATTGAGTTGAAGCGAGAACAACTGCTAATGCATTGGTTGAAAAATTTTCCATATGCCGCCAGGTTCCAGCAGGGATAAAAAGACCATAATAGGATCGGTTAAGCGAGAACGATTTTTTTTCTTTTCCATTATCCACAATAACATCAAAACTGCCGGATAAAGCTATTATAAACTCATCCGTTGTTTTATAAGCATGCCCGCCACGGGTTTCACCGCCGGGCACATCGTAAATCCAAAAGACTCGCTCAATTTTAAATGGGATATGCCTTTGGGTTTCTACAAAAGTTAGATTTCCTCTTTGATCGAGTATTTTAGGCAGTTCTATAATATATGGTCCGCACATATACGTTTTGTAAAAGACTTTATAATTGATATAAAGGTTTCCATTAATCGGTTTTTTCTTTATATAGTATTAATGATACTTTGATAGATGATGTCTGATAGATAGGGAAGAGTTGTTTAAGATTTTTGATGTATAAATTTTACTTCTGTCTTCTACCAAATCTTCTGTGGTTAATCAGAATTAAATGGTTTTTGCTATCCAGTGATTGTTTTATTTCATTAAGCTCATTTATTCTATCTGTAAAATAAGAATCATCAACAACAGAACCGAATTTAAAAGGATTATTTATCTTCATAATTTTTTTGCGATAATATTCATTGCGAAATTATTCGCAATATAAATGTTTATATTTAAACGTCAAACTATTTTTCACTTTAAAGTTGCAACGATTTTTCTTTAGCAGCTTGTTTAATCATGATGCAAAAATATGGAATGGAATTGAATTCCATAAAATGCCGGCATTTTTACTTCTGTCTTCTCCCGAATCTTCGTAATTTCGTTATTCTATTGATCGAAATTAAAAAGTTCTGAATTCTAACTTCTTAACTCTTACTTCTGTATCCTGATTTCTTATTTCCTCCTCTTCAAGTCAACAAATTATCTCTTTTACTTTTTTTGCAATAGCCAGACAGCTTGTCAATCCGGGTGATTCGATTCCTATCAGATTGATAAAATTACGAAAACCTTTGTCTTGTTCGTTCCTGATAATAAAATCTCTCACTGCATCGCCGGGCTTTTGAAGTTTTGGGCGGATACCGGCTTGGTCGGCTTGCAGGTCTTCCGGTTCTATGAAAGGCAGAAACTTTTTTGCTGCGAGATAGAAGCTTTCTAAATGATTTCTATTGACTTTATAATCAATGTTTCTATCCGGCAGATAAATAGCATTCGGTCCAAGTTTCATCCGGTTATTAATATCGAGTGTTGCATGAACGCCTAAACCTGTATTGTTTTGCTGAGGAACCGGGTAAACGAGGTGTTGTAGTTGTTTGCTCTTACCATTTCCAACGGAGAAATACTCGCCTTTCCAGTAATGAAGGGAATACGATTCGTCTTTAATACCAACCATTTCAGCAATTTTATCGGAGTATAAGCCGGCTGCATTTATCACAATATTCGTTGTAAAAGAGTATGTTCCTGAAGTATCGTGAATAATCATCTCGTAACCGTCATCCATTTTTTTTATACCGGTAACTTCACCGTTGTATAGTATCTGCGTTCCGTTTTTTATGGCATCGGTCTCCAATTGTTTCATTAATCCGAACGAATCAACAATCCCTGTAGTGGGAAAATAAATAGCAGAGGTTGCAATAATATTAGGTTCGAGCTGTTTGATTTGTTCAGAGGTTAGCAATTTAGCATCGTCAACGTTGTTTCCTTTAGCTCGTTGGAGAATGGATAATAATTGTCGGTCTTCTTCTCGGTTCGTAGCTACGACTAATTTACCGATCTTTTTGTGTGGAATGTCGTTTTTCTCGCAATATTCGTATAAGAGCTTTTTCCCTTCGACACACAATGTAGCCTTTAATGAGCCGTTGGGATAATATATTCCGGAATGTATTACTTCGCTGTTGCGGCTGGATGTTTCCTGTCCGAAGGTGTTGTTTTTTTCGATCAGGTAAACGTCCGGGAAATAAGCAGAAAGTTCTTTTGCAATAGATAGCCCTACTACGCCCGCACCGATGATGATAATGTTTGTATCCAAAGATTATTTAAAATATAAAGTTTGATTTATGATGTATAATTTAAGATTTTTGATTTTTCACTTCTGAGTTCTGTGTAGAGAGGCTATACTTCGACTCCGCTCAGCATGACGTGAAAGGAGTGTCGTTAACATTTATTACATTTTCAAACTTT
>DAOOWN010000032.1:0-20409 GCA_035371305.1 Bacteroidales bacterium | reverse complement strand
TTCTCAACTCTTACTTCTGTATCCTGTGTTCAAAGTGTTCTGAGAAACGTGTAGATACATCGATAATACTTAGTATGACAGCAAGGAGAGTTGAATTTTGGTTTTGAATTATGAGTTTTTGATTCATGAATTCATTTTCTTATTTTTTACTTTTACCTTTCTACTTTCACCTCATTAGAATCCACGTTTTTGAACTTTTTGGTAATCGGCTAGCGTCATTAATTTCACCAGTTCCCTGAACGATGTTTTATGCTGCCAGCCTAACAGTTTTTTTGCTTTTTCCGGGTTTCCGATTAACAATTCGACTTCGGTAGGGCGGTAGTAACCAGGACTGACCTCTACAACCGTATCGCCCGGTTTGATTCCGGGTAATTCAAATCCTTTCGACTCAAAACCGGAAACGATGCCTTTTTCGCTTTCATTTTTACCGACCCAGTCAATTTTTACACCTAATTCGGCAAAAGCAAGCTCTGCAAACTCTCTAACAGTGTGTGTTTCGCCGGTTGCAAGCACAAAATCTTCGGCCTGTGAATGTTGTAAAATACGCCACATGCCTTCGCAATATTCAGGTGCAAAACCCCAATCGCGTTTCGCATCCAAATTCCCCAAAATTAATTTATCTTGCAATCCCATTGCAATTCGAGCTACAGCTCGTGTTATTTTTCGTGTAACAAAGGTTTCGCCGCGACGAGGGCTTTCGTGATTAAATAAAATGCCGTTGCATGCGAATAAATTATATGCTTCGCGATAATTTACAATAGACCAAAAGGCATATAATTTGGCAACACCATACGGCGAACGCGGATAAAAGGGCGTTTTTTCTGACTGCGGTATTTCTTGTACTTTACCAAAAAGTTCGCTGGTTGAGGCTTGATAGAACTTTGTTTTTAGCCCAATTTCGCGTATGGCATCTAAAAAACGTAAGGTTCCAAGAGCATCGACCTGAGCTGTATAATCGGGCAAATCGAACGATACTTTTACATGACTTTGTGCACCCAAATTATAAATCTCGTCGGGTTGAACTTTTTCTAAAATACGATGCAGGCTGGAGGTATCTACCAAATCGCCATAATGAAGAAATAGTTTTTTATTAAGAATCTCTGGATTATTGTACAGATGGTCAATTCTGCCTGTATTAAACGAGCTGCTGCGACGAATAATGCCGTGCACTTCGTAGCCCTTTTCCAATAATATTTCGGCAAGATAGCTTCCATCCTGTCCGGTAATTCCTGTTATGAGTGCTTTTTTCATTTCTAAATATGTAATTTTTCTTATTTGCTTATATTTTTACTGTTCATATCTCGGCATAGAAACGACAAAACACAAAAGACGTATGTTCTTAATTTACTTCTTTTGAATCTTCGTTAATTTTTCTTTTACGTTAAGTTTTGCATGTACTGAATTAATTTTTGGGTAATTTCCTTTTTTGCTTCGCTCCAATTAAAAGAGGTAAGCATTATAGGGTCTTCTTCTTCATCGGCATCGTCAAAATACGATAAACTCTTTAACGCCATCAACTCAGAAGCATCGTAATATTTAAGTTTATAAAAATCTAGTATTTCTTTTAACGAAAATTCTTTCAACAAAAAATATAAATCCGTAAAATCTTTTTTTGACCCTCTTCCGGTAATGGCAGCGATTTTCATGGCAGCAATATCTTTTTTCCCTGCAAGTATCAATTTATTTTCACACTTTGCTTCTTCGAGCCAGGGATAGGGATAATTAACCAAATCCACTTTAATTCCATTTATTAAATAAATATTTATATTTTGAGTTTTGTTTAACAGCGTTACGACACCTAAATTATTTAATACTTTTATCAACTCAAATTCATCAACTTCTAATGTTCCAAACAAATCTATATCAACTGATAATCTATGCCCTATTTGCAATGCAAGCGAAGTTCCTCCCACCAATCGTAGTTGTTTAAACACTTCAAATTGCATTAACTTATTTAAAAGTTCCAGTGTTTTGGATTCAATTGATTGAAGGTGTAACATAAAAATTTTTCTCTAGGAGTGCCCGATAACAATGAAATAAAAGACAACGATTTTTTATCTAAGTGCTTTAATTTTGTCGCTGTTTGCACAATCTCATCCATACCATAATATTTTAAAATAATCAACCAATCGTTTAATAAGCCATATTCTAACACTCGTTGTATTAACCATCTTTTATTTTTATCTAAACAGATGTTAGATTTGTCAATGTCCCAAAAAAGATGTGGAGATAATTTATCTTTAATTATTTCGCTTTTCATATTTTTAGTGTTTTTTTCACCACTTAGAACACGGAAGTACACAGAGGGATAAAAATAAAAAACCTATGATTCTCTGACTTATCGTTGGTTTATAGTTTTTTTTCTACAATGTATAATGCAAATTAAACAAGGTGTTTGAATATACAAAGATGTAGTTTTACTAAACGACATTTTTTATTTTTGTCGGACGTTACTGTTTCTATACAACATCTTCCCATCGCAGTGGTGTTCCGCGTTTTAGTTCTTTGTTCGCTTTTTTGCCCAATACATCGAAATAATATTTTGGCGAAATGCCATAACCCGGTCTAATACTGCGTATATTTTCCGGGGTGAGTGTTTCGCCCATTTTAATATCTTTTACGACAAACAATGATCGTCCTAATTGCTTGCTTGCCTTGGCTTTTTCGTCGAGTTCGTAATTTACGTTGCCAAGAGATTTTTCGGCTTCGCGAACATGCTTAACCATCAGCGAAAATTCGTCTTTGTCGAGCGAAAATGCAGCATCGGGACCTCCAATGTTCTTGTCGAGTATAAAATGCTTTTCGATAATTTTGGCGCCTAAAGCAACCGAAACAACGGGCGATGTTATACCCAGTGTATGATCGCTCAATCCAACCTCACAACCAAATCGCTGCTTCATATCCGGAATCGTTAATAAATTAGCTTTTTCAACGGGTGCAGGATAAGACGATGTGCATTTTAAAAGAGCTATTTGATGGTTGTTTACCCGATGACAAGCATTTATAGCATCATAAATATCTTCTTCGGTAGCCAATCCTGTGGAAATAATCATTGGTTTGCCAAGCTTTGCCGCTTTCTCGATGAGAGGAATGTCGAAAATTTCGAACGATGCAATTTTATATGCCGGAGGGTTAAATTGTTCCAAAAAATCAACCGCCGAAAAATCGAAGGGCGTTGAAAAACAATCCAAACCACATTTTTTTGCTTCTGCAAATAATGCTTCGTGCCATTCCCAAGGAGTGTAAGCTTGTTGGTATAAATTGTACAACGTTTGTCCATCCCAAATGGTACCATGATTGAGTCTGAAATATTCGTTATCGCAATCGATGGTAATGGTATCGGGCGTATAGGTCTGAATTTTAATGGCATCGGCACCTGCATCAGCTGCTGCCCTTATCGTCCGCAATGCAACATCGAGATTCTGATTGTGATTCGCCGATAATTCAGCAATAATATAAACAGAAGTAATAGGAAAGCTAAGCATTAGTTATTGATAGAAAATTTTTGTGATACAATATGCTTATCAGACAGGGCTATGGAAAGATAAATACCATTGTTATAATTTAATGTTTCTTCTTTTTCTTCTTTTTCACTTAATAAAAATTGTTCAAGCATTTTCCCTGAAACGTCATATATTTTGATTAAAATTTTTTCGTTAAAAGGATTTTTAAATAAGAACGTTGAATTGCTTAAATTTGATTTGAAGACAAAATTAACATTTTCATTTATTTCATTTTTATTTACTTCAGTAATAAATTGAAACCCTTTGTAGTAATATAAATTAGGCAAACCTCTTTTAGCAGAAGCGTCATTTGTTAATGGAACTGCATTCCTTACATATGTCGAATAAGGGATAGGCAAATCAGGGTTATCAATTCTAGATAAATATTTAACATCATTTGAAGCATTAAATTCACTTACATATACGTTACCGTCGGGTCCTATTTGTATTCCTGAAGGTTCATTTCCATCAGTTAAGTGAACTAAAACTTGAACATTATTTAATGGGTTAGGTTGCGATAAATCAAACTGATAAATATAGTTAGTTGTTGCTAATGCAGATGAAATGGTAGAAACATAAAGTTTTGATTGGTCTGGTGAAAACTCACAAACTGAAGATTGCTCTAATGGTATTGGTGCTGTAATTGGATTTGAGACTTGACCTGTACCTCTGTCAAAATCAAATAATTCTAATGGTGCTCTATATCTTAAAACAGCTAATTTAGTTCCACTTCTATTTGGTCTTAAATAACCTTCAGCGTTTAGCCATCCGTCTAACCATGCATAATTAGGATATGCTCCACCCGAGTGAATTGAACCACAATTTGAAACAACAGGAACTGTATCTAAGCCATTAACAGTTAAATGATAAGCATAAAATGCATTAGAATTCCATTCATGAGTTAATATCCAATAACCTGTTTCGTTTTGATCTAATATTGCGGTAACTTTTTCACATACAGGAGAGTGTAATAAAATGTTTTTTTGACTTGGCACAACATCACCTAAACCATTATTTAATGTCATGTCGACAATTGAATACCTAAATCCATTTTGTAAATGATTCTCCACTGCATCAACTGTAAATACGTAGAACTTATTATTTATATTTAGGTCTGGGACAATAATTGAAGATTGTGTAGCAGAAAAATGCCCCAATAATCCTGTGCCATTTGGCATAAGTTGGTGAAAACGATTCCAAATTTTTGTTCCTTCAGTATAAAAAAGTAAATTACCATTAGGATCACAAATAGTAGCGACACCTTCAACAGTATTTGTTTGCCCACCATAAACCGCTATTGGATAACCTGCGTTAAAATTTAAACCAGCGTACTTTCCGAAATACCATATATTGCTATTATAAAAACTACTAACTTGAGCTTGTAAAATTGATGATAAAACGAATAAAGCAATTAATAACTTACCTTTTATTTCTGACATAATATGATTTTTTTATAAACATTATTTTCTTTAGATGATATTATCAAATAATATATTCCTTCTGGTAAATTTTTAAGATTTAATTTAAAATTGGAAGATTGAATATTTGTATTTTGATAAACTTCTTGTTCTAGAAGAGAAAAAATCTTAATTGAGTATTCATTAACATCATCATTAATTTTGATGTATATTTCATCTGAAAAAGGATTTGGAAATATATTAATTAAATCATTCATCATAATTTCTTGATTATTCAAATAAATAAAAGAAGAAGACTCTTCCTTGCAAACACCAAGAGTTGATAAAACAGTATAGATTCCGCTAATATTAGGAACATAGTAACTATTATTAGCACCAGTAATTGCATTTCCATTTAAAAACCATTGAACGCTGAATAATGCATTAGTAAATAACGTATCATTTTCCATCCATATTGTAGGAACTTGTGGACCATTATAACTATATTGAATATAAATATGAGCGACATTACAATTACCATTATCATTACATATCGTTACTGCAATATCTTCATTACTAACATAGTTTGACGGTTGATTATAATAAATACTATTTCCAACAACATAACAACTTCCGTATTCAGCATGTGCTTGTTGAATAGTAAGAACCTCATTGCATGGATTATTAATCATGCTATCTAATATAAATTGATAAGATTTATCAGGACCTAATCTACAATCGTATTCAAATGTATCGTTAATATTATTTAATGAATAACCGGAGCAAATGTTTGGAGGCAAAAATTCAGGAAATTTGTGTGAATTCCCAATATCTTGACCGAGATCGAGACCTAATGGAGTATAGTCACACCCACTTCCGGCATTGTTAGGATTATTGATTACACCAATATATCGAGTTTGACCACTCTGATTTACATACATAAAATATATTTTATTATCTGGTCCAATTTTTAGTCCTTTAGCTAAAAAAGAGTTGGATGAACTTGATAAATTTGCAATTATTATTGGTTGAGAATTTGGATTTTGTATATCATATTGATATAAACGTCCTCCAGAATTTGACATTCTATATTTAGTAAAATATAGTTTTGTTCCATCTGAAGACCACTCACAATCAAAAACGCCTTGCCAATAATTAGTGCTGGATCCCATAGGCGTTCCTGTTATTGGTAATGGGTTAGAGAAAGAACCTGTAGTATTATCAAAATCAACTATAATTGAAGGCAAAGACTCTATCATATTAGCAATAGCTAATTTCTTTGATGCATAAGAATATTTAATTTGCGAACTAATTCCGACATTTAATCCTAAATTATAACTATTTTGTAGTGATATCCCTGAACTATCTATTTTAAAAAGCTTAATTCGTGTTGAATTTATTATTGGTATTAACAACCAATAGTTATTTGATGCTCCTGTTATCACATAACACCCTTCTGTTGTGCTATCTGTAAGGAATACATTTTTATGTCCAGAAACAATATCTCCTAATGGATTTGCAATGGTTCCGTTACCATTTAATCCCATATCAACAACACTATAATAAATTGAACCTGAATTAGGAGATTCGCCGTTATTACTGAACACAAAATATTGATTAATGTGATTAGGAAAAGGACAAATTATTCCACTTTGTACTGTATTGGGATGACCATTAAGACCGCCTCCATTAGGCATAAGAAGATTACTTTTATCATAAACATTTATCCCGTCGGTATAAAAAAGAAGATTGCCGTTATGGTTACAAGCCACACTAACCCCACTTAAATTCAAAGGGTTATGTGCATGTGTAACTGTAATATTATTGGTTGCTGAATCAAATAAGAGCCCTATATTCGTATTACTAAAATACCAAATATGATTTTCAAGTTGCGAAAAAACAGATTGTGAAACAAAAAGGAAAAGGACCAATATTTTTTTCATAATTAACATTTATACAAAAATAAAAAATAATTTTTATTAAACAAAATTATTTTGAATATATTTTATTCTGAATTATTGCCTCACCGTCAATAACAATTTCTCCACTTTCATTTTTTATAAAAGTATGAATAATCGCTCTTGATTTTTCCTTAATTATTTCTTTTATTTCAAAGCATGCGGTATAAATTTCATCTGGAAACATCGGTTTAAGAAATATTAAATTTTGCTTTATATAAATAGTTCCTTCCCCCGGGAAAATTGTTCCAAAAACTTTAGAAAAAATGCTTGCACCAAGAAAGCCGTGGAGAATCCTTTTGCCAAATATTGTATTCTTTGCGACTTCTTCATCAAGATGAATTGGATTTTTATCTCCCGTTAATTCTGCAAACTTAATTATATCGTTTTGACTAAACGAAAAACTTGTTTGGTAAAAATTATTGTTTCCCATATATTTTTATTTTCATAATATCTTTTATTTGTTCCCATTCGGATTTAAGCATCGCCAAACCAACTGCATCTTGAAATTTCCCATTTTTAAAACAGTGCTCTCTATAATAAGCTTCTCTTCTAAACCCAAATTTCTCATGCATTTTAATAACCATATCGTTAAAAACAAAAACCTCGCACCTTAGTTTATTTAAATTTAATTCTTCAAACACATACTTTAAAACATTAAATTCAACTTTTGCGCCTATACCAGCTCCTCTAATTGAAGTATCTCCTAAATAAAATGCCCAATAACAACTTGATAAGTTTTTATTAATATCATATAGATTTGCAACCCCTAAATACTTCTCATTGTATGAAATTATCCAATATTTATAAGAAGGATTGCTTGAAACTTTTTTAAACCAAGCTATTTGTTGTTCTTTTGAAATTATCTCATCAGTATACATATATTGGCTTACTTCGATAGAATTTCTCCAATTTCTTACTAATTCTAAATGTTGTTCTGTTAGTTCTTGTAATTTAATATCTTCCATAAATTATAAATTTAAAAACAAGTTCAATAGATTTTTATCAGAATCTGAAATTTTTTCTCTTAAAGGAATAATATTTGTTTTTTTATAGAGTTTGTTCTTTAAAATTTGCTGAAGTACATTAAATTTTATCTCTCCTTTTTCTGAAAAAGATTGAATATAAAACTCTTTAACAACATAGTCATGAAAACACTTTTGATTATCAGCATAATAACAAATTATTGGTATTGTTCCACATGCTATTGCTTCTAACAGTATAGTACTTGCAGAAACGATTGCAATTTTTGACTCTAAAAATACTTTAACAAGTTCTTGTTCTGAAATATTTTTAAGTAATTTTATTCTTGCATCTTTTTCTAATAATTTAACAAGCTCATTTGTAACACAATATTCACTACCTACTACAAGATTTATTTTTTTAAAATTAAAATATTCTATTAATACTTTCAACGTTTTCAACGTCAAATTTAAACTATCTGAACCTCCAAAACAAGCAAATACTGTATCGTTAATTGGAATTTTCTTTTCAATTTTAGATTGTTCTAAAAAAGACTTCCTTAATAGTGAATAATCAGCACCTAAAGCTAAAGTTTGATTTTCTTTTTTGTAAGGATAGTTATTTATATTTAATGCTGGATTATGGTTTATTATTACATCAGAAATATTATCTACTTCAACAAAATCTAAAATTGAAACTAAATTACACTGTTTTGATTTTAAGTTTTGCTTGTAATTTAAGTCAAAATGATATCCATCTAAAACAACTATATCGTTTTCATTTATTTTTTCATAAAAATCATCTTCATTTGCTATCTCAATTAATTTTATATTTCGTTTTACTAATTCTTCTTTTAAAGCAAAAGGAATTTCTAATGAAAAAAAATAAACATCAAAATTGTTTATAATTATATCAGCTAACGCAATACTTCTTACCAAATGGCCTAATCCAATTTTTCTTCCTCCATCTACCCTAAATAAAACTCTTTTATTCATGTTGCATTTTATATTTCCATTCGGCTAATTTCCAATCTTCTTCGCTGTCAATATCCTGAACTTCTGTTTCGGGAAGAATGATGGCTCCTGAGTTTTTTGAAAAAAAACGTTTTTGTTTCATAAACTCCTCCACTTTCATCCAATAAAATTGTCCGCTGTCGTGGTATGCCGGTTCTAAATCTTGCGAGCGTTTGGCAAAATTTTCGGGTTGAAACATAGAAACATTGCCGTCTGACAGTCGAAGTGCCCGTTGTATAGGATACGAAAATCGAACAATAGGAAAAACCGAGTCATATTTTTTTTCAAGCATTAGGTCATACGCTTCCATCAACCTTTTAGTATTGATAAAAGGAGCTGTTGCCAACAAACAGCAAACATTTTCAAACATTTTACCTTGTTTTTGGTAGTTTAATAAGACTTCTTCTATTACCTCACCAATAGTAGCAAAATCGTTTGCTGTTTGCGGAGAGCGAAAAAAAGGAACCGTTGCTCCATATTTTTTAGCCATCTCGGCAATTTCGTTATCGTCGGTCGAAACCATCAGTTCCGAAAACAATCCCGATTTTTGGGCGGCTTCTATGGAATAAGCAATGATGGGCTTTCCCAAAAAGGGCTTAATGTTTTTATGAGGAATACGCTTACTTCCACCCCTTGCCGGTATAATTGCTATGTTTTTATAGGTTTGCATGATATTTCAAAAAATCTTGATATGCCATTCGTATTCCTTGTTCGAGCGATGTTTTATGCTTCCAACCCAACGAATGAAGCTTTGTTACATCGAGCAGTTTACGCGGGGTTCCATCGGGTTTAGTGGTATCAAATACTAAGTTGCCTTGGTAGTCTACAATTTGTTTAATAAGCATGGCAAGTTCTTTTATGCTAATCTCTTCGCCACTGCCAATATTTACCCAGCCTTCCTCATTATAATTTTCCATTAGGTAAATACATGCATCTGCCAAATCGTCGGCAAACAGGAATTCGCGTTTAGGCGTTCCTGTTCCCCATACCACCACTTCGGGCAAATTTTTAACTTTCGCTTCGTGAAAACGACGTATTAGAGCCGGCAAAACATGCGAATTTTCGGGATGATAATTATCGTTGATGCCATATAAATTTGTAGGCATTACACTAATAAAATTGCAACCATATTGGTATCGATAGGTATCGCAAAGTTTTAAACCGGCAATCTTGGCAATAGCATAACCTTCGTTGGTAGGTTCTAACTCACCGGTAAGCAAATATTCTTCTTTCATGGGTTGCGGAGCAAATTTGGGATAAATGCACGAAGAGCCCAGAAACATTAATTTGTTAACGCCGGCTTTATATGCAGAATGAATGGTATTTGTAGCAATCATCAAATTTTCATATAAAAACTGTGCTTTATATGTATTATTTGCGTGTATTCCTCCTACTTTAGCTGCTGCTACAAAAACCATATCCGGCTTATGTTGTTCAAAAAACAGTTCGGTTTGTTTTTGATTGGTTAAATCAAGCTCAGAATGCGAAGCTGTGATAATGTTATTAAAGCCTTTTTGTTGAAGAGCCCTAAAAATGGCACTTCCTACCATACCATGATGTCCGGCAACAAATATTTTATTTTCTATTTTCATTTTTTAGTTCTACCAATTCAAGATTTGTTCAGTAATATTTACAGCTCCGCCCTTTCAGTTACATAATTGCAACCTACTAAGGCCATTTATCTATTTTATTTTAAAGCACTTGCAGGTAATTTTTAGGAATTTGAACCACCATCGAAATCGGTAAGTTTGAAATCCTAAATAAAACCTTGTGCTTTCCGTTAAGCTGAATCACTTCACCCATATATCCATTAAACATCCCTCGCACCACCTTTACCTTTTGCCCAACTTCTACCGGCAAATCCATTGAGTGAAATTTATATGACGAATCGCAAATCGATTTTATCATCTCTATTTCATCATCGGATACAATGGCCGGTTTACCGTCGAACCAAACATATTTAACAACACCATTTATTTTTAAACATTTGGGATACGTTCTTTTATTCACCTTAACGAACAAATAAGAATTAAACACCGGAACCAATACCCATTTTTTTCTATCCTTCCACTGCCGTAGTACTTTCTGCATAGGCAAATAATTCTCTATCCCCTCTTGGGCAAGAGCATTACTTACTTTCTTCTCAAATCTTGAACGCACATACAACGCATACCAATCGGCCATTGCTCAATTCTTATTTTATGGAGTAAAATTACTTAAATTTTTAATACTTTTTATTGACCTTAAATAAGCTTATTAGGTTTCCGTTGTTAATAAGTTTTAATATTCATGTATGCATAAATTATATACATTAAAAAATAATTATGTACGTTTGCAAAAAATTTCATTAAAACCAAAATATATGAAAGCTTATGTATTTCCCGGTCAGGGAGCACAATTCCCCGGTATGGGCAAAGAATTATACGAAAATAATGTATTAGCAAAAGACTTATTTGAAAAAGCTAACGAAATTCTTGGTTTTCGTATCACAGACATCATGTTCAACGGAACAGAAGACGAACTAAAACAAACCAAAGTAACTCAACCGGCTATTTTTTTACATTCGGTAATTTTAGCCAAAACGATGGGCGATTCATTTAAACCCGAAATGGTTGCCGGCCACTCGTTGGGCGAATTTTCAGCACTTGTAGCTGCCGGTGCCATGAATTTTGAAGACGGCTTGCGTTTGGTTGCCGCACGTGCTATGGCAATGCAAAAAGCTTGCGAAAAAGAACCCTCAACCATGGCCGCAATATTAGGAATGGATGATGCCGTTGTAGAAGAAGTCTGTGCATCGATAGACGACGTAGTTGTTCCTGCCAATTTTAACAGCCCCGGACAGCTCGTGATATCGGGTAGTATTTCGGGAATTGACAAAGCCATTGCAGCACTTCAACAACGCGGTGCAAAGCGTGCTTTAAAATTAGTTGTAGGTGGTGCTTTCCACTCACCGCTAATGGAACCGGCTCGAATTGAATTAGCCGCAGCTATCGAAAAGACAGCGATTAATGCTCCTGTTTGCCCCATTTATCAGAATGTAACAGCACTACCGGAAACCAATCCAGATAAAATTAAAGCCAACCTAATAGCACAGCTTACAGCTCCCGTTCGTTGGACTCAAACCATACAAAACATGATAAAAGATGGTGCAACCAGCTTTACCGAAGTAGGTCCTGGACAAGTATTACAAGGCCTCATTAAAAAAATAGACCGCAATGCTGTTATTGCTTAAAACAGGTCGTTAATTTTTATTTTAAGATAACTTTCGTTTTTACAGAAAAATAATAAAAAGCTTTGTTTCGCAAAAACAAAGCTTTTTTGTACATTTGAAATAAAAAACGTTATGTACATCTTATTTGGTATCCTTGTTGCTTTATCGTTAATAATCATTGTATTAACCATCACAAAAAAATCACAAAACAACCAAGAGTTTTTAAACAAGCTCGATTTTATTGAAAAAGACTTGCAACGACTTGAATCGTTGATGCGTGATGAGTTTTTACGCAATAGAGATGAATCGCAAAAATCGTTTAAAGACAATAGAGTAGAGCTTAGCCAAACCCTCACCAATTTTAGTGAAATACTGACTAAATCGGTTGGGTCGTTGCACTCAACTCAAAAAGAACAGTTCGATGGTTTTTCAGTTCGTATTAAAGAACTGACGGAGGGTTTTAACGAACGTTTTAAATCTTTCCAAGATCAAATAAACAATCAACTCAAAGAAAACAAAGAAGACCTTAACCGGAGTTTAAAAGTCTTTCAGGATTTGTTTAATCAAAGTGTAAAAGATTTTAACGATGTTCAGATTCAAAAATTCAGCGAATTAATTTTAAAACAAGAACAATTAAAACAAGAAACCGAACAAAAATTAGAAAAAATTCGCGATGCCGTTGAAAAGAAACTCGAAAGCTTACAACAAGAAAACAGTAAGAAACTCGAAGAAATGCGTGCCACGGTTGATGAAAAACTTCAAACCACACTCGAAAAACGCCTGAGTGAATCGTTTAAAGTAGTAAGCGAACGATTAGAACAGGTTCATAAAGGACTTGGCGAAATGCAAAGTTTGGCTTCGGATGTAGGTGATTTAAAAAAAGTGCTGTCCAACGTAAAACAACGAGGCGTAATTGGCGAAATACAATTAGGGGCTATTCTCGAAAATATTTTATCGCCCGGACAATACCAACAAAATGTAAAAACAAAACCCAATAGCTCCGATTTTGTTGAATATGCTATTGTATTACCCGGGAAAGATGAGCACGGAACACCTGTTTTTCTACCTATCGATTCAAAATTTCCCATCGAAGATTATTTAAGATTAGTCGAAGCATACGAACAAGCCAATGCTGTCGAAATAAAAAATTCTACAACCAACTTACAAAATGCCATTCGCAAATCGGCAAAAGACATCCACGACAAATACATTGATCCGCCAAACACAACCGATTTCGGAATTTTATTTCTTCCGGTTGAGGGATTGTATGCTGAAGTGGTTCGTCAGGCAGGTTTAATCGAAGACCTAAACCGAAATTATAAAATTATCATTGCCGGGCCAACCACATTAGCAGCACTTTTAAATAGCTTACAAATGGGCTTTAGAACCCTTGCCATTGAAAAACGCAGTAGCGAAGTTTGGAAAGTTTTACAAGCAGTAAAAACAGAATTTGGCTCTTACAAAGACGTTTTGTTAAAAGCAAAAAAAAGCATCGATAAAGCCGGCGAAGAAATTGAAAGACTGGTTACTACACGCACTAATAAAATTCAATCGAAATTGAAAAACCTTACAGAACTGCCCGAAGAAGAAGCTAAAAACATTTTAGACACCAACAACGTAGAAAGCATTGACGAAATAAACGAAGATGAAAATTAACGTATTACTTTATTTTCTTCTGCTTTCTTTCTTTTCAACAAAAGGTCAATCTGTTGCAGATTCATTATCTAAATTAATTCAGCATGCTTCCCACGACACCATTCGATGTCAATACTTGCTCGATTTAGGCGATTATTACGAAAATAGAATCCCCGATAGCGCCATTTACTTTTATCAAAAAGCCGAAGTTGTTTCGTGGAACAACCTACTAAAGGTTAAACAATTAAACGCTTTGGAAGCAAAAATTTTTGCCGATTTATTTTCAAAAGCACTTCGGTATAGAGCTATTGTTTTGCTTAACCAAAAAAGAAATGGTCCTATTCTTCAACTCTTAAACACATCGCTACGTATGGCAGAAATCATTTCGAACAAAAAAGCAATTTCTGCTTGCTATACCAATATTGGTGTCTATTATTTAGACCATGCCTATTATGAAAAAGCGCTGGAGTATTATTACAAAGCACTCCACATTAGCGAACAAATCCAAGATAAAAAAGGATGTGCCAATTTGTATAATAACATTGCCAATATTCATAACTTACAATTTGAATACAAGAAAGCTGTAAACTATTACTTGAAAGCGATTAAACTTTATAAAGAACTAAATATTGATTACTTCGTTGCTCAAGGATACAACAATTTGGGTATAACGTACAAAAACCTCAAGAAATACCATGAAGCTGCATCACTTTTAAGTAAAGCACAACAAATATTTTCGCAATATAAAGACATATCACATCAAGCTTCGTGCATAACCAATATTGGAATTATACATTTTGAGCAAAACCAATACGACTCTGCTCTTTTATATCATAAAAAAGCGTTTGAATTATATAAAACAAACGAAGATACGGATGGAATGGTCATTTGCTATGAAAACCTTTCAGAAACGCTTATTGCCAAATATGAAAATCTTAAAAACACAACAAAAACAGAAAATCAAGATCTTCTTTTACAAGCAAAATTTTATGCAGAAAAAGCACTTGGTTGGACCACAAATAAATACTACACAAATGTAATTAGCTATTCGCTTATGAACATCCACAAGCGTCTTAACAATAAAATAAAAGCATTCGAATATGCAAACCAATATATTGCTACAAAAGACAGCTTGTTTTCTGAGGAAAAAACAAAAGCATTGGCTCAAGCAGAAGCATTGTATAAAAACGAAAAACAACGCTATATAATTGATCAATTTAATGCTCAAAAAGCACTCAGCCAAAAAACGATGGAAGCTCAACAGGCAATAAACGAAAAACAAAGAACCATCATCATTTCGGTTATTGTTGGATTAATTTTGGTTGGAATATTATTATTTGTAGTCATATATTTTCTGCGTCTTAATCAAATTGCAAATAGAAAACTCACCATTAAAAACCATCAAATCACTAAACAAAAAGAAGAAATAGCCGTTCAGCGAGATGAAATAGCATCGCAACGCGATGTGGTTATGCAACAAAAAGCTCAAATCGAAATGTATCATAAAGCACTGAAAGACAGCATATATTATGCTGAAAACATTCAAAAAGCTGTATTACCGGGCGAATTTCATTTAAACGAATTATTACAAAACTATTTTGTGCTTTTCTTGCCTCGCGATATTGTTAGTGGTGATTTTTACTGGACATATTCTAAAAACAATCTCGTTTACCTTGCTGTTGCCGATTGTACAGGGCACGGCGTCCCCGGCTCGCTTATGAGTATGATGGCCATTTCGTATTTAAACGAGCTGATGCATTCGGCAGAAGAACTTCAAACCAACAAAATGCTCGACTTACTTAGAACACACATTATAAAATCGTTTGGGAGAGGTGAGCATTCAGAAAAAATGAAAGACGGACTTGATATTGTTCTCGTTGCCATTGACAAAAGCAAAAAGCTTGTTCATTTTTCGGGAGCCAATAACCCATTATACATTTTAAAACAAGACGAAAATGACACAATATCGATGTATCAACTCGTTGAACTGAGCCCCGATAAAATGCCTGTCGGATTTCATACGCTTATGAGGCCTTTTAACGAACAAGTCTATCATTATAATGACGGAGACATGATTTACCTGTCAACCGATGGTTTTTGCGACCAATTTGGAGGTAACGATAACAAAAAATTTATGCGCAAACAATTTAAAACATTGCTTATGGAAGCAGCTAATTTGGCGTTGAACGAGCAATGCAAATTTCTTAAACAAAGGCTACTTGATTGGAAAGGGAATTCACCACAGACTGACGATATAACAGTTGTTGGCTGGAAATTATTAAGTTAAGACTTGTAAAAGAAAATCGTTTGTCAAACAATTATTTTTCAATCATTTTCCCTACCATCTTTTTTATAATAGGCATAACCAGTATCAGCGTTGGAAAAGCAACAATAAAGGCAAATGCCCATGCAGTTAACCATTGTAAAACAAATCCTTTGTCAAAACCAAGGTTTTTTATTGTTCCCACAAATGTTACGACCAAGGTCATAAACAAAACCATTAAGAGCATTGTTATTTTTTGCTCATGCTTCTTTTTAATTTTCATGTATAATTATTTTTCGATTTTTAAATAAAGCTCACTCATTTTGATTGGTTGGTTCCGATAAATCGGAATACATCGTGAACTTATTCTCATGGTTATTTCTCAATTCTATGCTTTTAACAACAATGATGATTTTTTTGTATAGGAGGGCAGGGCACATCTCCATAAGAACAAAGCACACAACAATCGCCTTCTTTAGGTTTTAATAAGGTATGACATTTTGGAAATTCGTAAAAAAACTGACATGCATCTTCCGGCATTTCTAATGTTTCCTGATAATGGCATACCGGACATGTAATGGTTGATTGGGTTTTGATTTCCATATTAGCTTTATTGTATTGTTAAATTATAAAAAACAATATTTTTTAAAAAAAGAATCCATAAATCAATCCGGTAATCGTTGCCATAATAACTACTAAACTTACATAAACCACTGTTTTTTGTGTTCCAAGTACGCCACGAATTACTAACATGTTTGGTAATGATAAAGAAGGACCGGCTAATAATAAAGCCAAAGCAGGGCCTTTACCCATGCCCGATGCAATTAATCCCTGTAAAATAGGCACTTCGGTAAGGGTGGCAAAATACATAAACGCCCCGACAATAGAAGCAAAGAAATTTGAAAATATAGAATTCCCACCGACTAACCATTGTATCCACTCATTGGGTATAACTCCTGCAATGGTTTTGCCATCATGAGTAGAACCCAATAAAAATCCGGCAGTTATAACACCAATAGCCAACAGGGGCAAAATTTGTTTTGCAAAACCCCATGAAGCTATTGTCCATTCTTTATTTTCATCATCTTGTTTATCTTTTAATGTAATAATGCTAAGTGACGCAATTCCTACTATCATCGGTAATAGCGGTGCAAGTTTGGGATTTTCGATAAAGTGAGCAACGAAAGCCGAAGCTATGGTAACCAATGCAGATCCTAATACCCATTGCCATTTTATCTTTAAAATGCGAATTAGAGAATAGCCCAGTAATAAAGAGAAAAAACCTGTTATATACCACTTGTAAGCCCATAAATAATACCAAGCACTTGAAACGTCGTCAGCAGCAGGTTTTCCCCAATTTGCAAAAACAAGAATGAGAACAAGCGTAAAAAAGTGAAATGATGTCTGCCACATCGGACGTTTTTCGGGTGGCAATTGGATATTCATTTGCTCCTCTTTTTTTATCTTTTCTTCTTTTCTATAAATAAATGCCATTATTAAGCCGATAATAACGCTAAATGAAATGGCTCCAATTGTTCTAGCGACACCCATTTCAAAGCCCAAAATGCGAGCGGTTAAAATGATAGCCAAGATATTGATGGCCGGTCCCGAATACAAAAAAGCAATAGCAGGGCCTAAACCGGCTCCACGTTTATGAATACTGGAAAACAATGGAAGTATGGTACAACTGCACACGGCTAAAATGGTCCCCGAAACAGCAGCAACAGTATAAGCCAACCATTTTTTGGCATTTGCTCCAAAAAAACGCAACACCGAACCTTGACTAACAAAAACAGATATGACGCCGGCAATAAAAAAAGCAGGTAATAAGCACAAAATCACATGTTCTCGTGCATACCATTTTACTAAATCAAAGGTAGCTGCAACTGCGGTATTAAAACGAGCACTTTCTATTGGCAAGAAAAACGCAGCAACAAAAACAATTAGTATCCAAAACAGTATTTTAATTTCTTTTTTCGTTTCCATATAAGTTCAATTTTAATTATCCGACAAAAAACATATATACATAATAAATCCCCACCAAAATAAATAAAACAGCTACAACCCGGCGAAACCATTTTTCGAATATCTTTACATTATTATAAAAATTTCCGAGACTCGATAAACTAAATGCGAGCAAATATGCCACAATGATTACCGGCAATCCCGTAGCTATAGCAAACACAAATGGTAAAATAAGACCCGATGCACTACTTACAGTTAGAGGTATAAGCATGCCAAAATATAAAGCTCCGCTATAGGGACAAAAGGCTAAGGCAAATACCATTCCTATTAAAAGCGAACTCCACCAATTGTTCTTCTTTTTATTTTTTTCAAATCGCTCGGTAAGGCTTCCAAAACCGGGAAAATTGATTTTAATTACATCGAGCATAAAAAGCCCAATGATAATTAATAACGGACCTAAAAACTTTTCGCCGTTTGATTGAAAAAAGCGGGCTATTTGAAACGTACTTGCACCCAAATACAAAATCAATGCTAAAACGGTATAGCTAATAGCCCGCCCTAATGTGTACCATAAACCATTAAAAAATATTCGCTTGCGATTTTCGATATCTTTACTTATAAAACCTATGGCAGTAATATTTGTTGCCAGTGGACAAGGACTTATGGCTGTCATTATCCCAAGAATTAAAGCCGAAAGTAAAGGTGCATTGCTCGAATCGAGCCATTGTTGCAAAAAATCCATCGTCTTAATTTATTTAATATAACTGTCAATTTTTTCTTTCAACCCATCCGTAAATACTTCTTCTTTATTTATTTTTGAAAAAGCAAAATTTGTTTGGTCATCAATACCGGCTTCTTTGCCTTTAACGATGGGTGTAAATGCCAATGTAGCACCATACGCCTGATACTTATCTACAAGCTTCTTGTTTTCGGGCAATTCGCAATTAAATGACTGAAAAATAATGGTTCCGTCTTTTAATTCTTTGCCATAATAAGTATCTAAAACTTTTTTTGTTGTATTTTCGATGCTCTGGCAAGTATTACAACGATGCGTTACATGAAAATAATAAATCAATAATTTAGTCTTTCCGGTTGGTTTTTGAACGTCCTGTCCAAAAACAGTTGTAGCGAAAATAAAGGCTGCTAATAAAAAAGTTATAGCTTTCATCATTTATTGTTTTAAAAGGTTTTCAATATTTGTTTTTAAGATTTCAATGAATTTTTCTTCTTTGTTTAAAGCAAATTTAAAGCCATCGCCGGTAAGGTCAATGTTGGTTTCTTTTCCTTTTAGTACCTGTGTAAGGTAAATACCCGAACCAAACGCTTGATATTTTTCGCAAATTTTGGCATTGGCTTCGTCGTCAATGTTAATGCTAAATTGCTTAATTTTTCCTTGTTTTACCTCATTGGCAAAATAAGTATCGAGTGTTTTTTTAGTCGCATTCTCTATGGCTATACACGAAGCACAACGATGCTTTGCATAAAAATTATAAACCAACACGACAGGAGTTTCGGTATTAAGATTTATTTCTTGTTGATTAGAAGATGATGTTTCTTCTTTTGTTTTTTCAGATGAAGATTGACATGCAACAAAAAATAAAAACACCAGACTGAATAATACATTTAGTTTTCTCATAATTTATTATTATTTAAAAAATTCATTAAATAGTTTTTTCGTCATTTCCCAATTCTCCTTATTTATGCAATATTTAATTTTAGGTGGTTCTATTTCACCTTGAATTAAACCGGCATATTTCAACTCTTTTAAATGTCGCGAGAGGGTAGAACGAGCAATCGGTATTTCGCCAATCATTTCGCCACTGGTACAGCAGGAGTTAAGTTCCGACAATCGCTCCATAATATAAACCCTAGCCGGATGGCTCAATGCTTTGGCGATACGTGCTAATTGCTTTTGTTGTTCGGTAAAATCTACTTTTTGCTTCATAGTTTACTTGTACTTTTCTATAATTTCTTTTACTTCGTTTATAGAAGGAACTCTGCCAGTTAAAACTACTTTTTCGTTGATGACCAATCCGGGTGTTCGCATTACTCCGTATCCAAGAATTTTGTCAATTTCTTCAACCTTTGATACAGTAATTTCAGCATTTAACAATTTTACGGCTTCGTTTACCGTTTGCTCTAATTGTTTGCACTTTGGACATCCAGTGCCTAAAATTTTAATTTCCATAATCATTAATTTTTAGTTCGTTTTTATATTTCGCAAAATTACGAAATATGTTTATATACAACCATGACTTTTATCCATTATGAACAATTATTAACCTTATTCCCTTATCGCCTAAAGTCAGTATATTTAAAAAAAGACGAAAAATCATCCGGCTTGAGGAGATTTAAAGCCACACGTAGAACAATGATGAAAAAACGATTACCACACATAACCCAACGTGATGAAGAATTTGTCTGCAATTTTATAAAGGTGATTTTGATCTAATTGATTATAAATAAAGTTTATGTTATATGTTAAATTATAATTTGATGCC
>DAOOWN010000031.1:0-28835 GCA_035371305.1 Bacteroidales bacterium | reverse complement strand
CCCGAAACCGACACGATGGCATAACCATTGCTTCCGTTGTAACACGAAACATTTCCAAAATTGATAATGGAAACAGTTACCGACGAAGGTTGAGTAATTTGAACGTTGCTTACAACTTGACATGAATTTTGATCTGTTACAGTTACGATATATGTTCCGGAGTGAATATTATAAGCGGTATCATTGGTTCCTCCCAAAGGCGACCATGAATATTGATAGGGAGGTACGCCACCGGAGGCTAAAACCCATGCCATTCCATTGTCAGAATTATTACAGGTGGGGCTTTGTAATCCAATAAAGGCATTTAATATCGGAGGTTGATTTATTTGTACACTCAAACTAAAAGAACATCCATTCGCATCGTTAATGTAAACAGTATGCGTTCCGGCAGAAAGTCCACTCGCTGTTTGGGAAGTATTTCCTGAAGGAGACCATAAATAAGAATAGGGTGGTGTACCTCCTTGTGGATTAACGGTTATACTTCCATTATGCCCCCCATAGCAGCTTACATGTTGAACATTGCTGATAGTAGCTGTTAACGGATTAGGCTGACTTATATTTACAAAGTAGGTTTCGGTGCAATTATGGCTATCGGTTACGGTTACTTGATACGCTCCTTCGGAAAGACCAATTAGGTTAGGAAAGGTATAGTTTCCCGGCGACCACTGATAAGAGTAAGGCGGTGTTCCCCCTGATACATTAATATTAACAGAACCATTGGAAGCTCCAAAACAGGACACATTAGTTGGGAAACTAACAATAGAAATGGCTTCGGGTTGAGTTAGCGGAGGATTTATGGAAGTTGCACCCTGACAGCCATTGGCATCGGATACGACAACCGAATAGGTTCCGGCACCAAGAAAATGAGCGGTGTCGCTATTGCCACCATAAGGATACCAAGCATATAAATAAGGTGCCTGACCACCTGTAACCGTTACAGAAATCCAACCATCGTGGCTTCCAAAACAACTGGGGGGTTGACTATTGCTTATGTTTACTTGTGGTCCCGAAACATCATTTACTGAAGCAATACCAACAGAACTGCAACCCATGGCATCGGTTACGGTAACATGATAAATCCCGGACGTAATAGCAGCAATGGTGGCTGTAGTATAATTTCCGGGAGACCATAAATAAGTATAAGGTGGTGTACCTCCGCTTGGGCTTACACTTGCCTGACCATTGTTCATTCCACAGTTTGATTGCGATGTTGAAATGTTTAGATTAATTCCACCCGGTTGTGATATTGACGCCGATTGTATTTGTGAGCATCCATTGGCATCGGTTACCGTTACAAAATAATTACCCGTAGCAAGGTTATTGATTGTTTGAGAAGTGCTTCCTCCCGGCATCCACAAATATTGATAAGGAGGAGTTCCTCCCGATGCATTAGCCGTGATATTTCCGTTTTGAATTCCATAGCAACTTATGTTTTGCGTGTTGAGGGTAACATTCAATGGGCTTGACGGTTGATTAATAAATAAATTAAGGGTTGAAGAACAATTATTTACATCAGAAACAGTTACGGAGAAATTGCCGGCATTCAAACCGGTAGCTATGTAATTACTGCTCACAGCAGGGTTCCAGTTATACGAATAAGGAGGAGTGCCTCCTGAAACCAATATTTGAGCCGAACCGGTACTGGTATTAAAACATAAAACATTTTGAGTTGTAGCATTAATAATTAAAGGTTCTGGTTGGTTGATGGAAATAGTGGTTACCTGCTGACATCCATGATTATCGGTAATGGTGGCATTATAAAAACCGGCTACTAAGTTACTTGCAGTTGCATTGATTCCGCCATATGGTGTCCATACATATTGATATGGCGGAGTTCCTCCGCTAACATTTAAAGATGCACTTCCATTGCTACCACCAAAACAAGTAACATGATTCACATTGGTCGTAACTTGCAAGAGACTTGGTTGCTGAATAGTAACTTGAGCCGTTGCAGAACAATTATTTTGGTCGGTAACAGTTACTGTATAAGTTCCGGCAATAAGTCCTATTGCTGTATTAGATGTTCCGGCTCCGGACGACCATGAGTATGAATAATTGGGTGTTCCTCCGCTTACTGTTACAGAAGCCGAACCACTGTTGCCATCGGCACATAAAACATGGTTTACGTTGCTAATAGTTGCTGTAAGCGATGATGGAGTTGAAATTACTGTATTGGCAACATATTGACATCCCAACGCATCGGTAACCGTTACGGAATAATTTCCTGCTGTTAGCCCTACAACCGTTGAACTATTGTTCCCATTTGACCAAATATAACTATATCCGGGGGTGCCACCAAAAGCAGTAACGGTTGCGTAACCATCATTGTTACCAAAACACGAAACCCCATGTGCATCAATGTAAGCAGTTAAGGCGGTGGGCTGTTGGATACTTACACTTGCCGTATTTGAACATCCGATACTATCGGTAATCGTAACAGTATAACTACCCGCTGATAAATTCGTAGCCGATTGCGTGGTTTGAATTGGGTTAGTGCTCCACATATAGGTAAAAGGCGGAGTTCCGTTGGTAACAGAAACGGTTGCAGTTGCATTATTATTACCATAGCAATTAATAGGAGTTGCATTAATCGTGGTTACTCCCATAAAAGGTTTGAAGTAAACGGTAACGCTATCTATCGCAGCCGGGCACGAACCATTGCCGGTAGTTGTTAATATAAGCGTTACACTTCCATTTTGTATTTCGGTTGAAGTCGGATAATACGTTATACTTAGGCTGGAATTCGATGGAGTATATATACCACTTCCTCCTGTCCATATGCCACCCGTAGCCATACTTACAGTTCCGTTGAGGTTAACACTTGTTTCAGTAATACATAAAGTTTGGTCAGGTCCGGCATAAGCAGTAATGGGAGCAGGATTAGCTGTTATGACAGTTGAAGCAGAAACAGGTGGGCAACCCGAAGCATCATAAACAAATACCTGATAATTTCCTTGTCCAACCGTTATGGATGGAGTATTTGCACCATTGTTCCACAAATAAGTGTAGGGAGGATTACCTCCAGAAACTTGAGTACTAATGGTCGTAGTGGTTTGACCGTAACACAGAATGGGATTGGCAGGAGTGAGTGAAACTTGCGGAGAATGCAAAACTTTTATGTTAAAAATATACCAAAACCCGCATTGATAAGAATTGGGCGGATAAATATATACACTAATACTTTGATTATCGTATAATTGCGGATTGATTGTAATCGAAGGTGTTGTCTGTCCGGTTGACCACTGATATTGCATACCCGGATCTATATTGGGTACATACAAGGTAGTAGATGTTACGTTTTCGCAATATACCTGAAAATCGGGATTTGTAGTAAACGAAGAAGGGCAAATAAAATCGATGTATCCATAGCCAAAATGTCCACCATGAGAGCAATCGGCTGAAGTAACAATAACGGTGATAACTTGACCAACGTATTGCGTCAAATTTACTCCTTGGGTGGTCCATGGTTTATACCACACGTTTCCTACATTACTAAAGCCCGGTATATTGCTTTGAGCGACATAATGCTGATAGCTGCAAGGAATAACATTTCCGTTATTATCCAAGATTTTTAATTCAAAATATGGTTGATCGGCCAACGCATGATTTGGGTTTTCGAAAACAACCGCATATTTATAAATAAAATTTGTATCCTGAGGTTGTACAATAAACGAATAAATGAGCTGTTCAGCTTGAGCACCGTTAATATTATTTCCCAACTTAACAGAGTACGTTCCTCCACCTGGAGCAACACAAGGGAAGCCTCCGTATGGGTCTGTTCCACCACTAACAATGGTATGGCGATTAGCTACAGGCAAAGTTCCTGTCCAACTGCCGGCGGGGTATCCATTATTTACGCCGGTTTGACACGTCCAATTGCTAAAATTACCATCTTCAAAATCGAGGTTTGAGCAACCACTGACGTTGGTTTGACGTAGCTGATTAGTTAAACGTTTTTTAACCTCACTAATATATTTTTGTATCCACTCCTCTGCAAGTGAATCATTTCGCTTACGCTGTATGATAACAGCTTCACCGTTACGATCGTTTCTAAATAATCTCTCTTCAATAATAACAGATGAATCGGAAGCTTCTTTTGTGATGATATTTTGAGACCAAAGAGAAATTGACCCAAAAAAGACCAAAACCGCACATAAATTTTTTTTAAACAAAGCCGAACTCATCAACTTTTCTTTTTCTTTTTATACGCTAAAAGATTTATATAGATACAAAAATATTTTAACAATTAAATTAACAGATGTTTTCTAAATTTATTTGCTTGTATTTAGTTTGTAGGAGTTGAAAATGGTGGTAATTGATGTCCCATTTTATTTTTCTTGGCCGATAGATAATTAATATTAAATGGGTTGGGCGGGATAATTAAAGGCACATTTTCGGTTATTTCCAATCCAAAACCTTCTAAGCCGGCTCTTTTTTTGGGGTTATTTGTAATAAGTTTCATTTTTCTTATTCCCAAATCGCGTAGAATTTGAGCTCCAACTCCATAATCTCGCTCATCGGCTTGAAAACCTAAATGTATATTTGCTTCTACGGTATCCAAACCTTCTTCCTGTAGTTTATATGCTTCTATTTTATGAAAAAGCCCAATTCCTCTACCTTCTTGGTTTAAATAAACAATTACACCTTTCCCTTCTTTTTCGATCATTTGCATGGCTTTATGTAATTGAGGTCCGCAGTCGCACCGATAGCTTCCAAAAATATCACCTGTAAGGCAAGAGGAATGAACGCGAACAAGAATAGGTTCATTTTCGTTTATATCGCCTTTAATGAGTGCAACATGTTCTAAACCATTTGAAAGTTGAATGTATGGAACTAATTCAAAAGTACCGTATTCGGTGGGTAATTTAACTCGTTTGCCACGTTTAATAAGGCTATCGTGAGCTAAACGATATTTAATAAGATCGGCTATTGTTATGATTTTTATTCCGAACTTTTTACCTATTTCCATGAGTTCTGGTACGCGAGCCATGGTACCGTCTTCACTCATTATTTCAATAAGCGCACCTCCTTCTTTTAGCCCGGCGAGCCTGGTTAAATCGATGGTAGCTTCGGTATGTCCGGCGCGTCTTAATACTCCTTTGTCTTTGGCTTTTAATGGGAAAATATGCCCGGGACGAGCAAGATCTTCTTTTTTTGTATTGGAATCAACAAGAGCATTTATGGTTTTAGCACGATCTTCGGCTGAAATTCCTGTTGTACATCCGTTTCCTATTAAATCGACCGAAATGGTAAAAGCGGTTTCGTGAAGTGAAGTATTGGACGATACCATCATAGCAAGGTCAAGTTCTTCGCATCGTTTTTCTGTTAAAGCAACACAAAGCAGTCCTCGTCCATATTTGGTCATAAAGTTGACCATGGTTGGTGTAACTTTTTCGGCAGCTGCTATAAAATCGCCCTCGTTTTCACGATCTTCATCATCTACTACGATTATTAATTTGCCGTCTTTTAAATCTTGAAGAGCCTCTTCTATTGTATTAAAATGAAATTCTGATGGAACCATGGTTAAATATTTGTGCAAAATTAATATTTGCTTTTGTTTATTTTAATGATATTTGTCTTAACTCGAAATAGCTTTTTCAATAAAATGAGTGGTCTTTTCTACTATATTCTTAATATTATACTTTTCTAAAATAAATTGATGAGCCTGTATTCCAATTCTTTCAAATAGATCTTTGTCGTTTAAAAGTCTAATAATTTCATTTTTAAACTGTTCGGCAGAGTCGGCAATGATTATGTTTTTGTTGTGGGTGGTATCAATTCCTTCTGTACCGATAGAAGTGGTAATAATTGTTTTTCCCCAAGCCATTCCTTCAATAATTTTTATTCTCATGCCACTGCCCGAAAAAATCGGAACCAACATAATAGCTCGTTCTTGCATAAACTGATGTGCATCATCAATTTCGCCATAGAATTGTATATTAGAATATTCTTCAAGCTTTCTGACCAACCAGTGAGGGGCATTGCGGCCGGCAATTTCTAAAACCAAGTCGGGAAATCTTAAATGGATGTCTTGCCATAGATTTCTGATAAACCATAGCAAACCCTCTTGGTTTGGAAGCCAATCTAAAGCACCTATAAAAAAGATGCTCGGATAGTTTATTTTAAAACGATTAACCTGAACACAACTTAAATCGATTCCAGCTTGTGAGATAAAACTGAGTTTGCGAAAACCTAATAGACGAAACTTTTCTTCGTCTCGTGCAGTAAGGGTTAGCAATAAATCTACTTTATTAATTAAAAGCTTTTCTAAATTTCTGAGTCTTTTTGATAAGCTTAATAAATAGTTCTTTTTAAAGAAATTGCTTTCGTTTATAGCTACTCGTTGCCAAATTTCATGTTCAATATTATGTGCTCTAAAAACGTGAAAGGCTTTAATATTTTTTGGAACATAGTTGATGTAAGGCAAAACAAATAACCCTTCGTAAAGCACAACATCATACTGTTCGGTTTTTAATAATTGTATAAATTTTTCTTTATAGCGCTGCGAATGAAAACGAACCGAATGATATGCTTTGGACGAAAAAAAGAAATTGCATAAAAGTCCAAAAGGTTTAACAGATGAATCAACATCAATAGCAATAATTTTTAAATTTGGATGAATATTTTCCGGTAATTGTTCTATGGGAAAATAATGTTTGGGGGTATTCATGCACAAAAGCGTAACCCGATGTTCTTGCTGAGCCATTTCAACGGCAGTATTCCACACAGCAATCGCTCCTCCGTCTTTGGGTGGATAGGGAACTTTGTTGTGCAAAATAAGGATGTTCATTGCTTCCTTTTTTTAAATCGTGCAAAGATAGTATAAATTGCATTTAAAATTCGATGAACAGGTATTAAATTAGAATCGGACATAGCATTGTATGTCAATAAAATACCGATTGGAAAAAGAATGGCAGATGACAACCATATACCTTGCCATGCGGGCATTACCATTTCTTTTGCAAACTTCTCACCCGATAAGGATAATATATAATATAAAATAAAAAATAAAACAGATACCACAACAGGCATACCCAAGCCTCCTCTTCGAATTATGGCTCCTAATGGTGCTCCGATAAAAAACAAAACCAAACATGCGAATGATAAAGTAAATTTTTGATGGAATTCAATCTTATGCTTTACTATCCAGCTTCGTTTCGATTCATCTTCATCTTTGGTTGTTTGAATAAAAGCTTGCTGACTTCGAGCATTGTTGAGTGCAATTTCCATAATTTGTTGCTGCTCGGATGTATTAAATCGCGATAAAACTTTCTTTAAATTTATTTTTATGGTGTCAGACGCTTTAACTATACTGTCTTTTGTGGCTGTTTTAAAAAAAGCTTGTTGACAGACCATGTTTTTATAGTTTTGCTTAAATTTATTATATTCGTTTTGCAATGAATCTTCTGTTTTGCTTAACTGCACTATATTGAGCATACGATAATGCTCTTTAAACAAACTTTCGTCCGATCGTGTAAAAGTAAAACCCGATAAAGCAATTTTTGCCTTTTGTTCGTCGAATGCCTGAAATTGATGAGGAAATGTTTTGGCCCATTGTTGAGCATTATCGGTTAGTTCTTCGTATTTTTTTCCATGATATAACTCGATAAGCAAAAAGTCTTTATTGGGCGAGAGTGCCAGTTTTCCCGAATCGGAAATCATCACGCTGGTATTGCCTCTTATGTTTGAGTGATCGTAAATCATAACATTGTAAAGCATGTTATTTTCTTTGTTTTTTCCACTGACACGAATACTATAATTGTCGATACCATTATAAAAAACACCGGGCTTAATAATAATTTCCGGACGCTGACTTCTGACATCAAAAAGCAACGAGTAGAATTTAAGATTGGCAACAGGGAGCACATAGTTTGAAAATAAAAAAGCAGCAATGCTAAGTATTACAACAAACATAATTAGCGGATACATAATTCTGTATAGAGAAATACCCGATGCTTTCATTGCAGTAAGCTCAAAATATTCGCCCAAATTACCAAATGTCATGATAGAAGAAAGTAAAATAGCCAACGGCAATGCCATTGGAATAAAATTTATAGACGCATAAGAAAATAGTTCTGCCATTATATTCCAGGCAATTCCTTTTCCGACAAATTCGTCAATATACTTCCATAAAAATTGCATGAGTAAAACAAAAACAGCAATAAGAAATGTAAAAATAAATGGACCTATATACGATTTTATCATGTATAAGTGGAGTCGCTTAATAGGTAACATACGCATTGCAATAGTGAATACAAAGGTCATTATTTTTTTTTAGTAATACAAATAGTAAAAGCGAACTAATACGTTGTAAATAAGTTATAATAAAATTTTAGTCTAGTTATGGAAAAAAAATGTTAAACGTGCCTGCTTTTTCGCGGTAATTTCCATCTAATGTCTTATATTTCAAGTAATAAGCATATGTACCGGAAGGAGCAAATTTGCCTCCCGATTTTCCATCCCAGCCTAAAGAAGGATCGTTTGTTTTAAAAATGATATTACCCCATCGGTCAAAAACCTCAAACAGATAACCTTCTTTATCTACAAAAGCGGTAGAAGGCTTAAAAATATCGTTTATCTCATCTCCGTTGGGACTAAAAGTATTGGGAATAAAAACCCTAGCAAACTGGTAGGCACAAGCAATATTAGATTTACTTCTTCCTTTTACCATATAAGGATTTCCCATATTTTCCGTTAACTCAATGTAATAACAGAATTTGTTCGTAACAGAAGGATTTTGCATAACAATATTGGTCAAGTCGTCAAAATAACTTGTGCTACCAGCAAGCTGAGCTAATATGAGTTCAGGAGCAGCATCTTCAATAATACGATATACATAGACCGAATCTACACCGGCTAACCATTGTTGGTATGCATTCCAATTTAACAAATTTTGTACTTCTTCATTCGCTTGAGCTTTTAAAACGATATTGGTAGCGATATTCGATTCTAATCGAACATTATTGCACTGGTCAAAAGACACCAGTTTATAAAAATAACGTTCCTCAATATTGGCGGTATTATCTGTGTACTCAAAATTTCGTTGCCCACATACATTATAGTTTGCTATCGAGTTATAATTTATACCATCTTTGGATCGCCAAAGTTGATAATTACATATGGTTGCATCAGTATCGAGCGTAAAACTTAGATGAATTGAATTGTTTTCAACCGTGGCATAGTCGGCATTTATATATAAAGGAAGATTCGGCAAATTGGTATAAAAGCATGTTTTATTGGAAGTAGAGGTTTTTCCTGAATTGCTTATGGCTCGAATTCTATAGCAATATGAGGTATTATCTTGAACATCCATATGATAATATTGGTTAGACGAGCCATTGACAACATCTAACAATTGCCACGATCCAAAATCCTGACTCATAAAAATCTGATATTCTTTAACACCTTCAGGCCAATTGATATACCTATTCCAATTCAACCTTATAGCAAAATGACAATCAATGCTATCCTGATATGGAAAAACATAAATTGAATTATGATATAAATTAGCAAGTGTCATGGGGCTGTAATTTCCGGCATGGTCGTATGAAGCTAAACGATAAAGTTCGGGATGAAAATTACCGGCAGCAGTATTGTCAATATACGAAGTGGCGGGAGCTGGCACATTTGCAATAATTTGCCAAGTTGCATTAATAGAGCGATAAATAATATATCCGGCAACATCCGGAGAATCGCAAGGCAACCACGAAATAATAACGCTCCCGGTATTAACATCATAAACACTAACGGTATCAATTCTCGGAATATCCGGTGGAATAGTATCTTGAGCTTGAATACCTATCGAAAAAAAACAAAAGAATATAATGACAAACCACTTCATTATTCGTTTATTTGACCGACAACTACTTCGCTATAGCCATTGCTAAGATAACGTTGCGCTATTGATAATATTTCTTCGGGAGTAATGTGTTTTAGTACATCTAAAAAATGAGAATATTGCTCCATTCCCAAGCCTAAATCATCCATTGCTTTAAATGCTTCTAAAATATTAAAAGAGCCATCGAACGTTCTTAAAAACTCACCCATCAGGTATGCGCGTGCATTTTCCATTTCCTCATGGCTAATTAAATGTGTACAAAAATGTTCAATCACCTCATAAATAGATTGAATAGCAAGATTTGTTACATTTGATGCTACTTCAGTAGTAATAACAATATACCCTGTTTCTTTTAAACTCATGGTAAATGCACCAATTCCATATGTGTAGCCCTTACGTTCCCTTAATTCTTGCATAAGTTTTGAGCCAAAGTAACCACCAAGTATTGCAATGGCAATTTGTAGAGCATGGTAGTCGGGATGATATCTTGAAATAGTGAGCTTACCTATCCGTATGGCACTTTGAAGCGCCCCTTCCTTTTGAATGTACTTTTTTTGAGGTTTTCCTATGAAATTTGACGAAATAGCTGGAATTGCCGATGGTTTATTGGCAATGTGCAAATGGTTTTCCATAAACTGAAGGTGTTGCTCCATAACGTCTCCCGAGACAAAAATGCGTAAATTGTCTTTATTGTAAAGACGTTGATAATGTTCGAAGAGTTGCTTTGAATTTATATGGTCAAAATCTTCTAACTCGTATAATTTACCGTAAGGGTGATGTTTTCCGAATATTGCATTTCTAAAATACCGACGAGCCAAATGATTTACATTTTCCAACTCAATTAAAAACTGTTTTCGCTTATTTTCTAAAAGAATTTTAAGATCATCTTCATCAAACTTAGGTTCTGTAATCATTTCGCTTAACAAAACCCATGCTTTTTCAACGTATTTTGTTAGGCAAATCATCGAGAGGGTTGAATATACCATTCCGTTTGATGGACTTATTTCGATGCCATAAAAATCCAATTGTTCGGCTATTTCTTGCGCAGAATGTTTTAGAGTACTTTCTAATAGCATCTGATTTGTAAACATAGCAACAAGTGGATTTTCGTTGTATGTTTCGCCAGCAGCAAAAGAGATATCGAGTTTTATTAGTGGCTGACTTGCTCCACTTACTACATTACAGGGGATTCCACCTATTTTAAATTTATTAATTTCAGGAATCTGAATACTTACAATTTTACTTATTTCGGGTATTACAGCTCGATTTCTCATTGTTTAGCCTTTTTATAATACAACACCACAGACTTATCTTTCAAAAGTTCGTTTTTAAATAAATAGTGAATTGTTTCGAGGCTGGTTTCCGAATAACGTTCCATTTCTTTGTTAATGAGTTCGGCATCGCTAATATTTTCGTAGAAAGCCAAATTTTCTGCTCTTGACATAAGGCTAACCAACGAAGAATAATACGCCGCTTCGTATTTATTTTTCACCTTATTAAGCTCATAATCAGAAATATTGCCTGAAGTCGTTTCGATAACCTTCCAAACTTCGGCTTCGGCTTGCTCTAATGTATATGAATCGTGTATTTTCCCTTCAATCATTAAAAATCCTTTGTCGATAGAACCTGCAATATAGCACGAAATATCTTGAAAAATCATTTTTTCTTTAACAAGCGTTTGATAAAGTCTGGATGATTTTCCGTTGCCCAGCAGGTCCGAAACCATATCGTATGCGTAGTATAAAGGATTTTGTCTATCGCACATTAAAAAAGCCATGTATAAAGCCGATGCCGGAACATTGCGTTCTACCTCCAAAAACGTGCGTTGCGTTTTATCAGGCTCGACAGGTAAATTTATAACCGGAACAGATGACGGTTCTATTGCTCCAAACCATTTATCTATCAAATATTTAACCTTTTCAGTTTCAACATTTCCGGCAATTGACAAAATAGCATTGTTGGGCGAATACCAGGTTTTGTAAAAAGATTTTACTTCTTCTAATGTGGCTTGCTCTATATGAGACGGTTCTTTTCCAATGGTTGACCATTTATAAGGATGAGATGTGTAAATTAATGGGCGCAATAATAACGAAGCATCGCCATATGGTTTGTTTAAATAACGTTGCTTAAATTCTTCTACAACAACTTTACGTTGCGTTTCGAGCGAAGTTTTATTTATATTTAGTTGAAACATTCTATCAGCTTCTAACCACAAAGCGCTTTCGATATTGGCGGCAGGCAGGTTAATATAATAGTTTGTAATATCGGCATTGGTAAAAGCGTTGTTTTCGCCTCCTGCTTGTTCAACAATGGTATCATAGTCGGGAGCATTTTTCGATCCGCTAAACATAAGATGTTCAAACAAATGAGCAAAGCCTGTTCTGCTTGGATGTTCGTTACGTGAACCCACTTTATACAGCACATTTACTACAGCAAGAGGCGTGTTTTTATCTTGATGCAATAATACCGTCAATCCGTTTTTTAAAAAAAATCGCTCGAAAATTATTTTTGCCATATTTATTTAATTGCCTGATGAATAATGATAGCACTTGCAACGCCTAAGCCTAATCCGATAAGCCCACCTTTGATGCTATTGTTTATTCTTTTTTGTGTAACAACTTCTTTGTATCCGGCAATAAAATAAGTATCATCTTTTTTTTCAGGATATTTTTTGACTACTTTTTCATCTTTATAGTTAAAACTTCCAATAATGGCGGCATTGGCAGCAGGAACAAGAGGCGAAAAGAAAACATTTAGCCCCACTAAAGAAGGAACTGCATAAACAGCACCGGCACCGGTAATAATGCCCGATGCTGTAGCTAATGGAGCATGATAATTATTACGAGCCAAATATTCGCCCTGAATAAAACTCCGCATTTGCTCTACCGTAAAATATGTTTTCCCTATTGTAGTAGATTCGAAATACACCTTTTCCTTATTTTTTGAATCAACAACCGAAAAAATATATTCCAAGCCAACCTGTTTTTTCTTGTTGTGTTTATTCATATAAGTCAAAATTCCATCTTCTACATTTATGTTATACTGTGATGATATCAATCGTTCTCCACTTAAAAACCAGATAGTATCTTCTTGAGCAAAAGCGACATAAAAACTAAAAAAGAGACTCCAAAAAAGAACCGTTTTTTTCATGAAAATTATTTTTTAAAAATATTTCAAAGTTAGCTTTTTATTAGGAATAAATGAATAGATATTTTATACCTTTACAGCACAAAATATGATGTAAAACTAATAAATATTTGTAAAATATGAAAATAGATGTATTTGAAACACGACATTTAGGACCTCGTTCCGAAGAAGTTGTTGAGATGTGTAAAGCTATTGGAGTTAATAATTTAGATGAACTTATTAAAAAAACAATTCCTGCTTCCATCTATAGGGATAAACCTATGCAATTACCTCCTGCAATTAACGAAACAGAATATTTAAAACGTATTAAAAAAGTAGCCGGAAAAAATAAAATGTATAGGACCTATATTGGTATGGGTTATTATGGAACTCACATGCCGGCAGTTATTCAACGCAATATTTTAGAAAACCCCAGTTGGTACACGTCTTATACTCCTTATCAAGCCGAAATTTCACAAGGTCGTTTAGAAGCTTTGCTCAATTTTCAGACAGTTATAATCGAACTGACAAAAATGCAAATTGCCAACGCTTCATTATTAGACGAAGCAACTGCCGCCGCCGAAGCCATGATAATGATGTACAACAGCCGTTCACGCGATGCCATAAAACGCAATGCCAATAAACTGTTTGTTGATAAAAACATTTTCCCTCAAACACTATCTGTTATAAAAACACGCGCTGTTCCCTTTGAAATAGAGGTAGTAGTTGGCCAATATAACCAAGTTCAACTAGACGAGTTGTATTTTGGTGCAATAGTACAATATCCTGCTGCTGATGGCACCATTCCATCCTATCAGAATTTTGCAAACGAATTGCATCAAAAAGGTCAAATGTTAGCTGTAGCTGCCGATATTTTAAGCCTGACGCTTTTAACTCCTCCGGGCGAATGGGGTGCTGATATTGTTTTTGGCTCAACACAGCGTTTTGGAATTCCAATAGGATTTGGCGGGCCTCATGCTGCATATTTTGCATCCAAAGAAGAATTTAAACGTAATATGCCAGGACGTATTATAGGCGTATCGAAAGACGCTAAGGGACGACCGGCCCTTCGTATGGCATTACAAACACGTGAACAGCATATTAAACGCGAACGAGCAACTTCGAATATTTGTACCGCTCAAGCATTATTGGCAACCATGGCTGGAATGTATGTGGTATATCATGGTTTTGAAGGAATAAAAACCATTGCTCAACAAATCCATCTTTTTACTGCAACCATCAAAGAACAATTATCTTCTTTAGGATATACAACCAACAATACATTTTTCGACACCCTAACAGTTCAAATACCTGCAAATGTTGGTGCTGATAAAATAAAGAATCTTGCCTTAGCAAAAGAAATAAATTTAGCTTATATCAATGACCAAACAGTTCGCTTGTCTTTAGACGAACTGACTACGTTTGAGGATGTTTTAGACATAATCAATATCTTTGCTTCGGCTGTTAACAAATCGGTTTCAACTGTAGATTTATCAAAGAACCATTATATTCCGGAACAACGAAAAGATGTTATTTTACAACAGCATATTTTTAATGCGTATCGTTCAGAAACGGAAATGATGCGTTACATTAAAAAACTAGAGCGTAAAGATATTTCTTTGACTCATAGCATGATATCGTTGGGTTCTTGTACTATGAAACTAAATGCTGCTTCAGAAATGTTGGCACTTAGTTTCCCTGAATTTGGCAATATCCACCCATTTGTACCTAAAGAACAAGCTGAAGGGTATTTTGAAATTATTAACGAATTAGGTGAGTATTTAAAAGAAATAACCGGTTTCAGTGCTATTAGTTTCCAACCCAATTCGGGTGCCGCCGGTGAATATGCCGGACTTATGGTAATACGTAAATATCATGAAAAGAATGGCCAACACAATAGAAATGTAATGTTGATTCCTTCGTCAGCTCATGGTACCAATCCGGCAAGCGCTGCTATGGCAGGAATGAATATTGTTGTTGTTAATTGCGATAGCAAAGGAAATATTGATGTTTCCGACTTAAAAGCAAAAGCAGAGCAACACAAAGATAATTTAGCTGGTTTAATGGTTACATATCCATCAACACATGGTGTTTTTGAAGAAGCCATCAAAGACATTACAGCTATTATCCATCAAAATGGCGGTTTAGTATATATGGATGGCGCTAATATGAATGCTCAGGTAGGAATCACAAGTCCTGCAAGCATTAATGCCGACGTATGTCATTTAAACCTTCATAAAACATTCGCCATCCCTCATGGTGGTGGTGGTCCCGGAGTTGGACCAATTTTAGTTACCAAAGAATTGGCAGAATTTTTACCACAACATCCGGTAATCGAAACCGGTGGGAAATATGGTGTAGAAGCTGTTGCAGCAGCACCATTTGGAAGCCCTTTGGTATTGCTAATTTCACATGCCTACGTTGTGATGATGGGAGCCGAAGGATTAACCAACGCAACCAAATATGCTATATTAAATGCTAATTATTTGGCAGCTAAGCTGAAAAACTATTACGATATTCTTTACACCGGAACTAATGGAACCGTTGCTCACGAAATGATTTTGGATTGCCATAAATTTAAAGAGATTGCTCATGTTACCGAAATTGACATTGCCAAACGATTAATGGATTATGGCTATCACGCACCTACAGTTTCTTTCCCGGTTCATAGCACATTAATGGTAGAACCAACCGAAAGTGAATCGAAACAAGAATTAGACAGATTTATAGATGTAATGATTAACATATACAACGAGATGATGGAAATCCGCGATGGTAAATATAGCCATGAAGATAATGTATTAGTAAACGCTCCCCACCCGGCCGAAGACGTTATAAACGATGAGTGGAACCATAGCTATACAAGAGCAAAAGCAGCCTTTGCATTGCCATGGATTAAAGAAAACAAATTCTTCCCCGCTATTGCTCGTATAGACGATGCATACGGCGATAGAAATCTTGTTTGTACCTGTACTCCCATTGACGAATATCGAAATGCAACCATAGAAGTTTCAACAATCTAAATACATCATTTCGTCAAAATTGATTTTCTAACTATTTTTAATTAATTCCTTTGTATGATAAGCGGTTGAGAATTTCAACCGCTTATTTTTTTCTCCCTTTTAATAACTTTTTTTGAATGTACACGTAAAATTACGTGGTTTGAATTAGAAAAAGTACTTATTTTGCATTATGAATATATTAAAAGCATATATCGAAAGAAAGAAAGTAAAAAACTACTACAAAAGCTATTATTACAAAAACAGCTTTTATGCTTATGATTTTTTCGAACGATATAATTTAATAGAAACATTCGATAAAACGTTTTCGTTTTCATCTTTAATACATTTTAAAGGAAAAATTGAATTTAATATTTCTAGTAAAGAGATTTTTATAAAGTTGGGCGAATCACGTTATACTTCAAATCACGAGGAAATAAAGAATTATCAAATTTTACATTACAAAAATAAGATTAATGATTTAAAAAATCGCTCTCAGTTACATATTTATAATGATATGTTTTTTTACGGGATACAACTTTTCCCATACTTAAGTAGTATCCAGAAAGAAGAATTGATACAATTATTGAAAAACAAGTACTCTATTCCGTCCGACGAGCATTTACCATTTAAAATCAAAGATAAACAGAATAATATTTTATTTGTTTCCGATAACCTGAATTTAAGTTTAGATTATATTACAGGAAATGAAATGATGCTTTCAACATTGTTTGCTACAAAAGAAAAGATTTTAAATAAAACTATGTTACGTTTGAATAATAAAAAACAAGCATTAATAGATATTTTATAACTCTATACCTAATACAGTTACATCATCTACCTGATCATATTTCCCTTTCCACTCTATAAAAGACATCCATAATTGTTGACCTTGCTCTTCCATTGGCAAATGGCAAGTATCGAGAAGTAGTTTCTTAAAATGCTTATACATAAGTTTTTTCCCTTTATCGCCGCCAAATTGGTCAGCAAACCCATCAGAAAAAACAAAAACTTTATCTCCTTTTTCGAGCTGATATTCGTGAGTTGTGAATTTATCCATTTTGTCGTATATAGAAATAGGCATTTTATCGGGTTTTATTTCTACAAGTTGATAAGTGAAATGTTCAGTTATTTTATTTTGGCTTTCCATTTTTTCTTGTTTTATAATATAAAGCGGATTATTAGCGCCGGCATACATCAGTTGTAAAGTGTCTAAGTTAATGCTTACAACTGCCATATCCATACCGTCTTTCATTTCACCAACTTCTGTCGATTGACGAAGTGTTTTAACAATGTCTTTACGCAATCTTCTTAAAATAACGGAAGGATGAGTAATAAATTCTTTATTTACGATTTCGTTCAGCATAGAAATTCCCAACATACTCATAAAAGCACCCGGCACACCATGTCCGGTACAATCGGCCACTGTGAGCACTACCGTATTTTCATGCTTCATTTTGGTCCACCAGTAAAAATCGCCACTTACCTTGTCTCGAGGCAAAAAGAGTATAAAATTATCATGAAAATGCTGGGCAAGCAATTTTTTATCGGGTAAAATGGCTTGCTGTATATTTTTAGCATATTCAATACTTTGATTTAAAACCTGAAAAATTTCTTCAATTTTTTCTTTTTGTTTGCGAATTTCGGCTGTTCTGTCTTTTACTTGCAATTCAAGTTCTATATGCTTTTTTCTTAGTGCCAACGTCCTCCAACGATAAGCGTAATAAAGCAACGTAAAAAATAAAACGGTAATAAGAATTTTGAACCACCACGTTTGCCAAAAAGGTGGTACTATTTGAAATGAATACGAAATTTCATTCTTATTCCACAATTCTTCGTCATTTGAGGCTTTGAGTTTAAAAGTATATTTTCCGGGTGGCAAGTTAGAATAAATTGCTTGCCTGCTCGAACTGGGAGGACTCCATTTAATATCAAAACCTTCGAGCATCCAAGAATATTTTACTTTTTTGGGATTTTTATAACTGATTCCTACAAATTCAAATGTAATATGATTATTTTGGTAGGATAACGAAAGATTCTGCGGAATATGATACCACGTTGAAGTTGTTTGAGCGAAGTTGTTCCAGTTCGTTTTTTTGGAAAATAATTTTATATCAGTTAATTGAGTTATGGGCGGAACACTGTTTATAATATCTTCGCTATAACTGTATTTAAGTAATCCATTATTCGATGCAAACCAAAGGTTATCGCGATGGTCCATCATGGATCCATTTAGGTTCATTTCTGAAGTTTGAAGCCCATCATCCGTATCGTAATGTCGAATAATGATTTTATGTTCCTTTAAATACGGGTAAAGCATAATTTTATCGAGTCCTAAATTGGTCCCAACCCACAAATTGCAATGATTATCGGCTTGAAGAAAATAAATAAGTTTTGACGATAATCCGTGTTCTTCGCTAATCCAATGGACAGAATCTTCGGAAATATCCATTATTCCGTCAGTTTGAGACGAGAGCCAAATATGTCGCGAACAATCTTCACAAATAGATGCTATTGCTTTATTTTTTAAATATTTTTCTTTAACAGGGTAGAATTTGCCATTTTGCTTTACAAAAACACCATAATTTCTGGTTGCTACCCAAAGTTCTTTTTTTGAAGAAAAAAGTAATTTTTGAATAAAAACCTGTCCGGTATCGCCTTCAAAAATCGGATAATGTATCAACTCAATATTATCGGGAGATGTATAATAAAGCCCTTTGGACGATGCTATCCAAATAAAGCCTTCATCGTCTTTGGTTATATCATCTATTCTGGTCTCAGTCTGATTTAATTTGCATTTCAACTGCTCAAATGTCCATTTGTTTTGAGAAGCGTTGTAATGAGCTAAACATAAACCATGCTTAGCCGTTCCGATAAGCATTTTGTTTTTATTTATTTCAAATATTTTACCTACAAACATATCAGGAAGCCCATTATTTAAATTATAGCGTTGAATAATGGTATCGTTTATTATTATTGATAAACCTTCTCCAATGGAACCAACCCATATACGGTGTTCAGAATCTTCGGCTACACCCCAAATTTTATTGCTTTCCAATCCATTTTTGCGACTATAATTAATAAAACTTTCGCCTCTTAAAATGCTTAATCCTCCAAAAGAGGAGCACCAAACATTGTTTTCGTGATCAATAAATATAGACGTTGGGTCGTTTATCAAACCATTTTTTTTGCCTATCTTCCTAAAATAATCATTATTTGATAATTTTAGACAAATTAAGTACGCCTCGTTTTCGCCGTTCCATTTTGCAATTGCCCATACTTTAAATTTATTGACTTTAATTTTTAGTATCGATGCGTTTTTTACAAATTGATTTCCAAATGGTTTTAACGTCAAATTGTTTAAATAATATAATCCTTTGTTTGTGCCAATAATTAGTTCGCCTTTGTCGATTTCGGTTGCAGAAAAAACCTTTATTGAGTCAGGCATCTTTATTACAGACATTTTATTTTTAAAAAAGTGGTAAAAACTGCCACCAAAGCCAATATATGTTCCGTTATTTTTGGTTTCAAGAACAAAATTATTTAAATCGCGTTGCTGAAATATATTAATCTCATTTTTATAGGTTAAATTATAAGGTAAGTGGCGAAATTTGATATTGTTTTTTATGATTGTAGCAATACTTAATCCATGGTCGGTTAATATCCACATCCATTTGTTTTTAGATTTTTCTAATGCTAAAACCGATGTGCCTAATTCGGAATTTTGGCATGACAAAAATGTGTCGCCGTCAAAAACATTCACTCCTTGCGAGGAACCAATCCAAATATTGCCATTAGCATCTTCGGCTACAGATAATAATCGTGTGTAGTTTAAACCAAATTTTGAGGTATAACTGGTAAATTCAACTCCGTTAAATTTAGAAAGTCCACCTCCGGTTGCTAACCATACATTGCCTTTGCTATCTTGAGTCATGTCATTTACAAACTCGTGCAGCAATCCATCGTCAACGGTATAATGTTTAAAATTATAGCTTTGAGACCATAATCTGCCAACCAGAAAAAAGCAAAAAATTATGGTAAGAAAAAACTTCAAAATATGGAATTCTTTTTTAATTGCATAAAATTAAGAAAAATTATTAAATTGAGAAGCTAAACCATAAAAAATCAAAAGTTATTCAATTTTCTTATCCATGCCATTTTAATTGCTGTTTCTGCACACTCACTGCCTTTGTTTCCAAATTTTCCCCCTGCTCTATCAATAGCTTGTTGCTGGTTAAGTGTTGTAAGTACGCCAAAAATAAAAGGAATATCGTATTGTAGATTAAGTTCGGTTACTCCCTGAGTTACACTTTGACAAACGTAATCGAAATGACGTGTTTCGCCTTGTACTACACAACCTAACATAATAATAGCATCGTACTTCATAGTGTTAGCTAACCATTGCGAGGCTTTTGTCAATTCAACGCTTCCAGGTACTTTGATTACAGTGATATTCGATTTTTTAACTTTTGCTTTGCGAAGTGTTTCTAATGCACCATTAAGCATTGCGTCGGTAACTTCAGCATTCCATTCGGCAACTGCTATTCCGAATGAAAAAGGAGAACCATTAAGTTCTCCTTTTGTTTCTTTTTTTAAATATGTTGCCATATAATTTTTATAGTTCGTCTTTGTTTAGTTTAATTTTTGCACGAGTAATATATTTTTCAATTTTACGTCCTTCGTTGGTTCTATTATATTCTTTTTCTAAAAATTCGTAAATTTCTAAAGCCTTATCCCATTTTTCTTGTTTTTCATATACAAATCCCAATTTCATTAAATAAAAAGGTGAGGAAAATTGGTTTGGTTTATCGTAAGCAGCTTTTTTGTAATTTGAAATGGCATCGTCTAATTTACCCATTTCTAAATAAGCATCTCCCATTGCTCCTTTAGCAGCAGAATATAAAAGCGGATCATCTGTGCTATAATCGGACAAATATTTTATAGCTTCATCAAATTGTCCTAAATGAAGATAGCATACACCGGCATAATAATTTGCCAGATTACCGGCATTCGTTGAACTATAATCTTCAATTATTTTAATAAATCCGGGATATTGACCATCACCATTAAGTGCTAATTTGAACGAATCTTTGGCAAAATAGTTTTCTGCCATAAACATTTCTTGATGTGCTTCATCCTCTAAAGGTGCTAAATAGCTTTTCTTGTAAATAAAATAAAGAGCAACAAGAATAATTAAACCGGCAACAACGTATGTAATGCTTTTTTTGTTTTTATCAATAAATTGTTCGGTTTTCGATAAGGTACTTTCATTTTCTAAATCTTGATTTTCAAGATTGATGTTGTTTTCTTCCATAAAGATAAATTTTCGGACTGCAAACCTACCATTTTTTTTAGAATTATACAAATTTATCGAACATCACTTTTATAAAAAAGGCTGCCCAAAAAATAGACAGCCTCATTTATTATCTTATCACAGTAACAGGACCCGTTTTTTCGTGTATATAACCGGTATCTTTTTCTTTTATTTTTACATACCAAGTGTACGTTCCAACAGGTACTAGTTTTGTTGGATCATTATTGTATCCGCCATTCCAACCACCGGGTTGCCAGTGTGCTTGAGTTGCCGATAAAGTCATTGTTTCACTTGGAGTTAAATTAGTTGCAGGCGGAAATACTCGCGTTTCAAATATTAATTGACCCCAACGGTCAAATATTGCCAAATAATAATCACTCGAATCGATTCCTAATCCGCGTGGATAGAAATATCCGTTGCCATTTCCACTTCCGGGAGTAAATGCCGTTGGAACCCATAATGTAAATACTTCATTTACTTTTAGTGCATGAATAGCAGTATCAGCACAGCCTTCTCCGTTTCGAGCTATCAACAGTATTTCATAAACCCCAGGTTGAGTATAGGTATGCATTGGGTTCATCTGTCCTGCAACTACACTACCATCACCAAAGTTCCAAATAAGCTGGTTATTTGCATCGGTTTGAGCAGCAAACCATACGTCTCCATTTATAGCAGAAATATTTTCCGTTGGACTATATGAAAAATCAACTTGTGGATAAGGGAACACTTGAACTAAATTATTATATATCTGAGTTGTTTGACATCCAAATGAAGAGGTTAATGTTAATGTAACGCTATAATTTCCCTGAATTCCGTATAAGTGAGAAGTAATACTGTCGGTAGAAGTATTTAAAAGTCCTGATGATGGGTCGCCAAAATTCCATGAATAAGTAACAGGTTGAGAAGCAGGATCAACCAAGCAATCAAAGTTGGCTAATAGTGGCACACAACCTTTTTGGAATCTGGGTTCGCGAATAATGTGAGGAGGGTCTTGTACGTATATCGTCATAGAGGCAGTTGCTGGTGGTGTTCCGCAAGCATCATGAACTTCAACTGTATAGGTAGTAGTATCAATAGGAGTAACAAGATTCGGATTTCCATATCCAATATTCCATATATAAGTATAAGGAGGCTTACCACCTTGAGCCGTTGCATTGATTGAATATAAATCTCCTTTACAAATCACCACATCGCTTGAAATACTTACCTGTATTGGTGGATATACATATATCATTACACTACCCGGAGTAGATGAGGCACATCCATTTGCATCATAAACATTTACAAAATAATTTGTTGTTGAATCGGGTGAAACCAATTGAACCTGAGAATTAGGATTGGTCAAATCCGGCCCTGTCCAGGTAAATGTATAGGGTGGCGTCCCGCCGGCAGCATTGGCATTAATGTTTACACTATAATTGCCCATACATATTGTATCACTACCATTTGCATATACAATAATTGGATTGGGTTGATTAATTGTAACACTGTTGGCTATTGAACATCCATTATTATCTGTAACAGTAACGGAATAAGTTCCTGCACCGAGATTAATAGCTAATGCCGTTGTTTGTCCATTGCTCCATTGATAACTATATGGAGCTAATCCGCCGTTAACTGTAACAGTGGCTGTACCATCAAAACTACCATAGCAAAGTGCATCTGTTTTTGAGAAACCTATATGTTCGGGTGGATATATTTCGCTAACCGAAACAGGTGTAACAACTGTACATCCATTTGCATCGGTAGTTATAAGCTGATATATACCGCTTGCCAAATCAGTTACATTTGTTGTCGTCATATTCCCGGGCGACCATAAGAAACTATAATTTGGAATACCCCCCGTAATAGAATCAATTGTAGCAGTACCGTTGTTATCACCACAATGAGCAGGTGTTGAGCTTGTGTAAACTAAAATTGGATCCGGTTGATTGATAGTGAAACTAGCTTGGTTAGTACAGTTCCAACTATCGGTTACAACAACAGTATATGTTCCGGCCGGCATATTTGCAATAACCGAAGTAGTTCCATATGCTGGTGTTTGCCATACATATTGATAAACAGGTGTACCGCCACTAACATTTACTGATATTTCTCCGGAACTGCCACCATTGCAAAGCACATCAGTTGTGGTTCCTGTAATATTTATAGCTGGTGGCTCATTAATGGTAACCGTATTGACACTTGTACAACCTCTCGCATCAGCAGCAACAACAGTATAATTTCCTGCACACAGATTTGTAGCACTGGATGTAGTTTGTCCTATACCTAACCATGAATAGGTATAAGGAGGCGTACCACCGCCAGCAAGTACACTTGCAGTACCAATGCATTCACCAAAACAATGATTATGTGTTGTGCTAGATACAACCGACACAAATTGTGTTGGCTCTTGAACAACAACATTACCAGCTGTTACACAGCCATTGATATCTTGAACAGTAACATAATAAATTCCACCGGCTAAACCAGTAATCGTATCTCCTTGCATACTATTACTCCAAGTAGTAACATAAGGTCCAGCAGGGGGATTCGATGGAGTATAGCTTACAATAGCTACACCATCCGCAGCACCAGCACATGATACCGGACTGGAAATAACAGAAGTAATGCTGGGTCCTGTTAAGTTTTGAATAGAAACTTGTTGAGTTGCCATACAACCATTTTGATCAATTAATGTTACGGTATGGTTACCTGCGGGCATTCCGGTTTCATGAACAGAATTGCCACCGGTTGACCATTGTATTGTATAACCGGTAGTTCCTCCCTGAAAACTAACTGTGGCTTCTCCATTTGATTGACCACATGTTGCCGGTACCACACTAACAACATCAATTTGCAATAAAGGAGGTCCTATAACAGTTACAGAAGACGAAACAGTACATCCATTATAATCAGTAATAGTCACACCATAATTTCCCGGGCATAAATTATTGATGGAAGAAGAAACTGCACCATTTGTCCACAAATAGCTATATGGGACTTGTCCACCCGAAACATTGGCTTGAATACTGCCATTACAAAACTGGTAACACGTTTCATCTGTTTTAGATAGATTCAATTGTAAAACAGGAGGTTGATTTATAACAACATTCGTAGTAATATAACAACCATGTGCATCGGTTACTGTTAAGAAATAGGTTTCAGCGGGTAAATATCCAATATTTTGATTCGTAGAAGAATAGGTTCCAATAGAATTCGTCCATGTATATGAATAAGGAGGGGTTCCGCCACCAACATTCACCGATATAGTCCCGTTATTTGCCTGATAGCAAGGAATATCTGTACTTGTAATATTATTAAACACCAAAGGATTCGGGCCTGTAACGTTTACAGGAATACTTACTGTACAACCATGCGAATCGGTAACCGTACAAGAATAAGACCCCGAGGCCAAATTAAATGCAGTAGATGTGGTTTGCCCACCTGCGTTTGCTGACCATTGATACGTATATGGGATTGTCCCACCGGCAGCATTTACAGAGGCAGTTCCATCATGAGCACCAGAACAAGATTCAGGACTTGAATTTGGCACTAACGACAATATTGCTGGCTCTATAACTCCTGTTGAACCAGTAACAGTACAACCTTTCGAATCTGTAACAGTAACGGTTAACATACCACTACAAATTCCACCTGTTGATGATGCTGTCGGTGTGTTTCCTCCAAAAGGTGTTCCGCCCGTCCATTGATATGTATAAGGTGTTGTTCCGCCCGAAACAACTACGGTAGCTGTACCATTACAATTTCCATTGCATGCAGGAGAAGTACTCGAAATATTAACAACTTGCAACTGAGTTGGCTGAGTTATTGTTACATTAGCAGTGCTAACACATCCAACCGCATCTGTTACACTAAATGTATATGCACCAGGACATAATCCTGTTGCGGTTTGACTTAATTGACCATTGCTCCATGCATAGACAAATGGAGCAGTACCACCAGTAACTTGACCTGTTGCAACGCCATCACATAAACCATAGCATGTTATATTCGATGACGATGAAATAGTTGCCGTTGGACCACTAATATTAGAAACCGTATAACTTCCTGTTACAGTACATCCCTTAACATCCGTTACCGTAACATTATAAACACCTGCTGGAATATTGGTTAAATCTTCAGTTGTTGCTCCATTTGACCAGTTAAATGAAAAAGGAGCTGCACCATTTGTAACAGTAATATCAAGAGCACCATTCGATTGGTTACAATTCGCCGATGTGGGTGTTCCTGAAACTGTTAATGGAGGAATAGTGCTAATACTCCGGTTACCGCTTGCTGTACAACCATGACTATCGGTAACGGTAACAGTATATGTTCCGCTACATAAATTATTATTGTTCGGTAAAAACACTGAATTACTCCACGCATACGAATAAGGCGATGTACCTCCGGAAGCCGTTACGCTAATACTTCCATTGCATGCACCAAAACAAAATATATCACTAACCGAAAAAGATAAAACGAGAGGATCAGGTGATTTAACATCAGCCAATGCTGTAGCAGTACAACCAACAGCATCAGTAACAGTTACTGTATAAATAGCTGCACATAAACCTGTTATTGAAGCCGTAGTTGCTCCATTAGACCACAAATACGAATAAGGAGTTGTTCCACCTGACATTGAAACGGAAGTTGAGCCGTCACATACACCATTACAAGAAGTATAATTTATTGTTGCGATGGTTGCCGTTCCACCGGGGATATTGCCAACTACTGTATTAGCAACAGCCGTACAACCGTTTGCATCAGTAACAGTTACGGTATAACTACCATTCGGAATTCCGGAAATATTTTGAACATTTTGACTATTGCTCCAAGCATAATTATACGGAGGAGTTCCACCGCTTGCTGTAGCAGTAGCAGAACCATCGCTTTGATTGCAATGAGCTGAAGTCGAAGTTGCACTAGCTGTCAAAGCAGTAGGCTGCGTTATAGTAACAGAAGTAATTGCAGTGCAATTATTTGCATCTTTTACAGTAACATTATACGTCCCATTACATAAACCCGTTGCGGTTGCTGAAGTTTGGGCATTTGACCAAACATATGTATAAGGTGAAGTCCCCCCTCCTCCTACAACAGTAGCGGTACCATTACATGCTCCATTACATAAAGCAGGTGTAAACGAAGAAATAGAAGCAGTAACAGCTGTTGGTTGCGTAATAGTAACAGAAGATGTGGAAGTACAACCATTGGCATCCGTAACCGTAACAACATAAGTACCTGCAATAAGATTAGATGCTGTTGCAGTAGTTTGATTACCTGCAGAAGCAGGCCATAAATATGTATAAGGCATATTGCCGCCTGTTCCCGTTGCTGTTGCTGTACCATTGTTTCCACCGCTACACGAAACATTGGTTTGCGAAGCAATAGAAGCCACTACTCCGGCTAAATTTCCAACAGTTACAGAGGCAACAATTGTACATGCATTTAAATCTGTAACAGTAACAGAATAAGTACCGGGAGCTAATCCTGTGGCAGTTGAGGTAGTTTGGCTACCTGCTGAAGCGCTCCATAAATAAGTATAACCGGGAGTTCCACCCGAAACGGATACCGTTGCTGAACCATCATTATGATTACAATGAGCACTTGCAGTACTTGTGCTCGAAACTAAAGCTGTTGGAGCAGTAAGGTTAACAGACGTAACAGCACTGCAATTCAAATTATCTGTTACAGTAACAGATGTTGTTCCGGCACAAAGGTTATTTATACTATTACTTGTAGCTGCAGTTCCTAATGTTTGTGAACCGTTTGACCATATATAATTATAAGGCGATGTGGTTGTAACTGTTAAACTAACGGTAGCGGTTCCGTTGCACTGACCATTACACAAGGGATTTGAACTTGCAGTAATAGAAACAGAAGGAGCTCCTGAACTTCCTACATTTACCGTTGTTGTTTTTGAACAACCATTAGCATCAGTTACAGTAACTGTATAAGCACCGGCTCCTAAGCCATTAATTGTGTTTGTAGTTGAAGCTGTATTATTTGTCGTAGATCCATTTGACCACGCATAACTATAATTTGGAGTTCCTCCAGAAGTAATAGTTACTGTAGCGGAACCATTATTTGCACCGCATGTAGCATCTACTTTTGAAGTGCTTAATACCATAGCGGGCGGATCGGTTACAACAACATTTGCTGTTTGAGAACATCCGGGCGATGCCTGGTCGGTAACCGTAACAGTGTATGTCCCTGCACATAATCCATTTATAGTTGCAGCATTCCCTGAATTACTCCATAAATAACTAAACGGACCAATACCTCCGCTTACTGCTACATTTGCCGTTCCATTACATGCTCCATTACATGTTGGGTTGGTTCGAGTTGCATTTAAACTTAATGCAGCAGGTTGAGTAATGTTTACAGTAGCCGTCCCCTTACAACCATATGTATCTGTAACCGTAACAGTATACGACCCCGGGCATAAAGAAGAAATATTTTGAGTATTAGCAGAATTGCTCCAACTATACGAATACGTTCCACTTCCTCCGGAACCACTTGCCAATGCACTTCCATTGCACGCACCAAAGCAAGTTACATTCGTTGGGGATATAGATGCAGTTGGATTTGGATAAACAGTTATTGTTTGATTATACGTAGCAGAACATGAGCCTATTGTAACAGTTTGAGTAACATTATATGTTCCGGGAGAGCTCCAAGTAATGCCTGTCGGATTTTGAGCTGTGGAAGTTGAAGGTGTTCCACTCGGAAATGTCCATGAATACGTTGCACCTGATGATGTCCCTGTGTTAGTAAAATTAAAGCTATTACCGGTTAAACATTGATTTCCGTTATAGGTAAAACCTGCTTGTGGATTAACAAACGTAATAGCAACTTGGTCTGTACAACTAACACCTGCAGTCGTTGTTACGTTCCAAGTCAAAGTATATGTACCTGCTGACGATGCCGTTACAGTTGATGTAGGTGAAGATATATTACTAAATGTTAATCCTGCAACATTTGACCACTGATAAGCACTGTATCCTGCACCACCTGTTGCTCCCAAGGTTGCTGTTAAACCACATACCGTTTGGTCGGGTCCTGCATTTGCAGAGCATGTATTGCATGCCGGTGGAGCAGTGTACGTTACCGTATAGTTACAAGACGGAGCATTGCTAAATTGTGCCGTAATCGTATGAGCAGCGCCATCCGCTGTAATACCCGTTATGTTATAAGAAATTGGACTGGTAAAAGGAGCATTAAACGTTTGACTATTGCCTGCATTGTCGGTTACGGTTAAAGTACCGGTTGTCGGTTGACCATTAAAAGTTATTGTTCCGGATACAGAATAGGTGTTTGTACCGGAATTACAAGCTGAAGCAGTTGCAGTCATATTTGTAATATCGCATGTAACGATAGAACAGTCTGTTGCTCCTGTTCCTGAAGTTTGAGAGAAAACACAATTTCCGGTACAGTTAGCAAAATTCGTTATACACAATAAATAATATTGACCTACTAATGCGTTTGAAATATCTAATACTTCCGTAGCAGCTGTGCTATAGGCACAATCGACCATATTACCACTTGGTGCAGAATAATTCCCTCCACAAGTCGT
>DAOOWN010000030.1:0-29350 GCA_035371305.1 Bacteroidales bacterium | reverse complement strand
TATTCCATAATTATGCTTATAAAATAAAAGTTTCAAGGAATACCAAAGCATTTCAATAGTTTTGTATAACACTTTGTTTTTCTTCTTAACCTTGCTAAATAATGTCTTAATAGGCTATTATATCCTTCAACTGTGTAAGTTTTTTCCTTTGATTGAATATGCATTCTTTGAGGAATTATTTCTGAATATGCTTTCTAATAGTCTGTCATATATTTTGCCGTTTTGTTTTGGGTAAATACTTTTGCAAATAATCTTATTCCGGTTTCAGTTCCCCTTGTACCAAGAGTGAAGTCGATGAATTTACGCCCAATCCGATCAACAGAAACCCAGATTCAGCAATAGTTTTTTTTTCGCCAATATAGGTATGTAATTCATCCATTTCTATTATTTCCAGATTTCCTTCCACTCTTTTATATTCTTTTATTTGCTTACCAAACGATTTGATCCAATTTAAAACAGTTACATTGCTCACTTTTAAGATGCGTGATATACTTCTGAATCCTAAGCCTTCTAAGTAAAGTTGTAAAGCTAGTTTTTTAAAACTATTGTGCTTACCCCTATACTCTACAGTATATCTATACTTACATTCTTTACATAAATATCTTTGTCTTCCTTTTACTATTCCGTCTTTTACTGATGTTTTTGATTTACATTTGGGACATTCCATATAATTTATATAATTTGATTTCGCAAATGTAATAAATCTATACTATATTAGCAACACCCTTTGTTTATATAAATAACAAAACCTAAAAAGAATTAATGCAAAGGTTTGTAAGTTCAAACGTGTAATATTTGAAGATGATGATGGAGACCATTTAATCTATTTTTTAACTAAAAATAAGGAAGTTATGGTTCTGTAAAAAATTGAAAACAACAGTCTTATTTTACTTTTATCATGGTATATAATATATTTAAGCAGAATAAAAGACATTCGTAATGCTTCTTTTGTGTTTTTATTTTTATAATCAAGGAATAGAACTTCGTCGGTTTTATTTAAAAATTGTAATTTAAGGTGTTTAACAGTATTCTTGTCAGAATAATCCATAAGGTTAAATAACATATTTATCCATTTTTTTAAAAGGTCAGAATATTTCTGATAGTTGGTTACTATTGAAGAATGGTTGCTGTTTATATGTATTCTGTATATTCCCATAATGTTATGAAAATATCGTATTTTTCCTTTTTGGGCCAAAAAAAGGTTTAACACATAATCACCTACCGGTGTATCGGGGTGTTTATCAATAAAGGCAGATAATTTTTCTATTATTTCTTTTTTATTTCTGAATACAATTGAAAGAGTAGATATTTTGTTTCCTTCTGCAATATCTTCAACAGTAAAATCACGATCATATTCCCATGGCCACATCTGATATAAATTATTTTCAATTTCGTTCTTTACCATCACATTATGGCAGCAGGCAATGTATTCCGGGTTGGCTTCTAAAAAATCTACCTGTGTTTGCAATTTATAGGGGTCAGTCCAATAATCATCACCTTCGCAAATACATGTATATTTACCTTTACAGGCATTAAGTGTATTAACAAAGTTGGGCAACATGCCCAAATTTCTGTCAGACAAAAACAAGCGGATTCGCTCAGGATATTTTTGCTGATATTCTATACAAATGGAACGGGTGTTGTCGGTACTGCAATCTTCGCCAATTATCAATTCAACGGGAAATGTGGTTTTTTGCAATAAAATTCCCTCAATGGCATCTGAAATGTATTTATCATGATTATAGGTAATCATTGTTACCGACACTAATTGATTTATGTTGTACATTAAATTATTTATTCTTATTATTCAATAAAATATTAACTCTTTTCAGAAGTGTTTTTTTTCTTTTTTTTATGTATTTTGCGGGAATACCGGCATATATACACCAGGGGGCTAATGATCGGGTTATTAAAGACAGGGCGCCAACGGCAACCCCTTCCCCTATTTTTACATTAGGGAGTATAATTGAATTAGATCCTATTTGTGTATATTTTTCTATTAAAACAGTGCCCCCTGTAACATTTGTATAATTCTTGTCTATCATAGGACCAATTAAAAAATCACCGGAAAAATCATCTGTAGCGCTAAAAATGGTTGTTCTTGGAGAAAGCCCCGAAAAATCACCAATAACAATGCCCATAGAGCCGTATAATGCACAATATGCTGAAATATGAACATAATTACCAATAGTAATATTGCCTGATAATATACAGAAATCATCAATTCTAACGTTGCTACCTATAGTTATTGTTTCAAGAGAATAGAAGCTGGCTTTTTTACTGATTAAAACATTTTTTCCAACAGATTTAAAGCCCATTTTATGTATTTGACTTTCGGTATAAAACGAAGACTTCATAATTAAATAATTTTTAAGACCATATTAACATCAGAATTATTCAAGCTGCTGTATACAGGTAAACAAATTACTTCACGGGTTATTTTTTCAGACACGGGCATTTTGCCTGATTTTGCTGAATCTAAACCTCTATAAGTCGGGAACTGGCTTATTAAAGGATAAAAGTATCTACGTGCAAATATGTTGTTTTTTCTGAATTGTTCATATAGTTCATCGCGTGTTTTACAGTATTCTTCATTAATAAAAATCGGAAAATATGAATAATTGTAGCCAGTGCCCGGCATTTCATCTAAAAGCCTTATTCCGACAACTTTCTTTAACTTCTTTCTGTATAATTCTACAATTTGCTTACATTTTTCTATATTGTCATCTATATATTTAAGCTGAAGCAAACCCATTGCAGCTTGAACTTCGTTCATTTTTGCATTAATACCGGGAGCAACAACGGTAGTTTCATTAGCAAAGCCAAAGTTTTTAAGAAAATCGATACGTTGTTTGGTAATTTCGTCGTGACAAACAATAGCTCCTCCTTCGAAAGTATGATAAATTTTTGTGGCATGGAAACTAAGCACAGATAAATCGCCAAAGTTTAAAACCGATTGGCCATTAATTTTTACTCCAAAAGCATGAGCAGCATCGTAGATAACTTTTAATCCATAAGTGTTTGCAATTTCCTGTATTCGGTGTATATTACAGGGATTGCCGTAAACATGAACAGCAAGAATGGCAGTAGTTTTAGGAGTGATGGCTGCTTCAATTTTTTCTGGATCAATATTGCAGGTTAGAGGATCTATATCAACAAAAACAGGTTTGATGTTATTCCACCACAATGCGTGAGTAGTAGCAACAAAACTATAAGGAGTAGTAATAACTTCACCAGTAATTTTTAAAGTCTGCAAAGCAGTGATTAAAGCTAATGTTCCATTAGCAAATAAAGAAATATATTTTACACCAAGATAATCGCATAGTGCTTTTTCCAGCTCTTGATGAAATTGCCCATTGTTGGTAAGCCATTTCGACTCCCAGATTTGTTTTAAATATTCATTGAATTCTTCCATTGGAGGAAGAAATGGCCGGGTAACATAAATGGGATTATTGTTCATTTTTTGTACACAAATATAACGTTGAAGTTTCTGTTAAACCACAAATATTAAAGGAATCTGCTCCAAAATAATCAATACCAAGCTCTTTTATTTCAAAAGGTACACTTTTTATCAAAGACAAAAAATCTTTTTTTGAAAATAAACGTAAATGGTCGTTTTGACCATAATATTTCCATCTTAATTCATCTGTATTATAAGATGGATTTTCAATTGTTTTATCTATAGACAATAAAATAGGGACTAATATAATAGCTTGTCCTTGTTTTTTTAAAATTCTATAAATTTCGTTAACTGCATTAAAAGGGTTAGGAATATGTTCTAAAACGTGAGAACAAATAATTAGATCAAAACTATTATCGTTAATTTCTGACATATTTTCAACATCAAGTTGATAATTAGCATCAGAATTATATTTATCTAATGTTAAGTAAGTTGAAGATGCAAAATTTTTTTTAAAAAAACTTTCTATTTGCTTAGAAGTAATACCAATATCTAAAACTTGCAAAATTTTATGGGGGTCAAAATATTGTTTTAAGAATAAGACAATTAATCGTTCTCTATCAGAAGCTCCGCATCGAGAACAGGAGTATTGATATACATTAAACGTTTCAAAATTAAATATTGAGTATTCAAATCGATATTGTTGTAATTTTTTAAAATAAAATGCAGGCAGTTGATTAAAAGTTGTATTTATATTGCAAACAGGACAATACTCATTAACTTTTTTAATACGGATTATTTTTTTTAATAAGTTAATCATTTAAAATATTCCAATTAAAAGATGTTAAAATGTATCCCGGTTCTTTACCAAACCAATTTCCTAAATCTTCTTTGCCTTCATTAATTATAAATTTTAATATTGAAGGAAACGAAAACAATGTTTCAAAATTAGATATTAAATACAAATTTAATGTATAGGTTCCTATGTTTAAAAAATTTTCTGGAATTATACAAGTTACTTTATTATTACCTTTTTTTAAAGGTATTTTTTGTGTCCAATGAGTAACGGTAAACAAAGTATCGTTTAAAGCATTATTAATACTGTAGGTTATATGAAACTTCTCAGAAGGGATTTGGTATATTTCAATTTCTGTAGTAATTTCTATAGAGTCGTTCAATTCAATCGGCTCTTCAAGTTTTTTATTTTTGGCCTTTACATAAATTGATTTAAAATAACAATGTCCATAAGGATCGGTTCTTTTTATCTGATTATAATTTTCGGTTTTTTCGTTTATATAAAAACTAATAGCATCTTCAGTTTTACCAACATATTCGATTTTCCCTTGATTAAGTACTACCGAACTGTTACAAAGTGACTTTATTGCAGTCATATTATGGCTAACAAAAAAAATGGTTCTACCTGAGTTTGAAATTTCATCCATTTTTCCAAGGCTTTTCTTCTGAAATTCGGCATCACCAACGGCTAAAACTTCATCGACCAATAATATTTCAGAATCAAGATTTGCCGCAACAGCAAAGGCAAGGCGCACCTGCATTCCCGATGAATAATGTTTTAACGGAGTGTCTAAAAATCGCTCAACACCTGAAAAATAAACGATTTCGTCTAATTTCTTTTTAATTTCATTTCTCTTCATTCCCAATATTGCACCGTTGAGAAAAATATTTTCTCTTCCGGTTAGTTCTCCATGAAACCCCGTTCCCACTTCGAGTAAACTTGCCACCTTCCCTCTTAATATTGCTCTACCACCAGTCGGTGGAGTTATTCGCGATAAAATTTTCAATAACGTACTTTTTCCTGCACCATTTTTACCAATCACACCTATTTTTTCACCGGGATGAACCGAAAAACTCACATTGTCTAATGCTTTAACATATCGTTTTTCATCATTATGATTAGCCGGATGAAACCATTGCCTAATCGTATCTCGCAATGTTAAATAAGAATCATGTGTACTTCCTAATTTAAAAACTTTTGTTAGTCCTTCAACTTCTATTATCGGTTTCATATCAAGCAACTTAGGCTATATCGGCAAAAGTAGTTTCAAAACGACGAAAAAACAGCATTCCTGTTATAAAAGATAAAAGAATGCTTCCACAACTAATAATTAATCCATAAACATTTATAGGCATCCCGAATAATCCGAACCGAATCAATTCTAAAATACCGGTTATCGGATTTACATAATAAAACAACATTAAATATTTATTTGTAATAAATGAATGTGAGTAAAATACGGGTGAAATAAAGAAAAGCAATTGAATGGCAAAAGGAATGATATATTTTACGTCTCGGTATTTTACATTCAACGCTGAAAAAAATGAGCCAACTCCCATTGCAACTAAAATAGTTAAAACAATGCAAGCTGGTAATATCGCTATAGTCCAAAAAGAAGGATACTCTTTATAATAAATCATGACCGGAATATAGACAATTAATCCCATAAAAAAATCAAAAAGACTTACCAACACTGCACTTACCGGGAAAAAGACACGTGGAAAATATATTTTTTTAATAATGTGAGCATGATTAACAATACTATTGGACGATTGAGTTACTGCTCCCGAAAATAAATTCCAAAACAGAATACCGGAAAGCACAAAAAGCGGATAAGGGACATCTGATTCTCCTGTCCATATAAAAATCACCTTACGAAAGACAATAAAAACAGACATCATTAACGCCGGCTGAAGAATAGCCCAAAGAAAGCCTAATGCCGCTTGTTTATATTTGATTTTTATATCTTTCCACGTCAAAAAAAACAAAGTATCGCGAAATTCGTATAACTCCTTAAAATCGTAATAAAATAATTTTGCCGGCTTAATTTCTATCTCCATGTTTAAATCTAAATGAAATTATGTATTTTTGATACAAATATGGATAAAAAAAAACACATAAGCAAGATATTTATTTTATTTCTGCTTTTAACTAATTTAAGTACGTTAGCACAGATCGACTCTATTTTACAGCTTTCGCTTTGGTTACGTGCAGATTCCGGTTTTGTTTTAGATTTAGGAGGCCATGTAAAACAATGGAATGATTTATCACCTAATCAATTTATTTTTGTTCAAAATGATTCTTCAGCTCGTCCATTGTATGGATCTGCTTATGGTAAACCAGTTTTAGTATTTGATGGGAATAACGATTACTTTGATGGTGGAGATATTCTTTCGTTAACAAATCAAGGAACAACCATTTTTTTGCTTTCAAAAATTAATAATTCTATAGGTTCTTTTTTAGCGAAAAGTTTGGCTGGAGGCGTTTCATCGCGTTATTCATTATTAGTCGAAAATAATAATTTTGAATTCTTGTTTCATGAAAATAATTCTCACCTCATTTCTTATCCAATAACTAACATTTATTATCTATGGACCCTGGAAATTAAAAATTCAGAAAATAAAATAATCGTTCGAAAAAATGGAGTGCCTATAGACAGTACTTCATTTAATGGATCTTTCGACATGACATCACCATATAATTTTTTAATAGGAGCCTATAATAATGGGTCTGGAACAATTCCTCCAATATTGTTTTTAAATGGTGAAATAGCTGAAATTGTGTTTATCAATAAAAATCTAAATAAAATAACAAGAAATGCAATTGAAAAATACATAATGGATAAATATGCTCCACCAGTTAAATTACCTAATGATACTATATTAACTTCGTTTTGTCCTTATGTAATTAAACCTGATGGTTATTATACCTCTTATACTTGGAATGATAATTCAACAAATGACTCGTTGGTAGTGAACCATTTTGGACTATTTAGTGTTACAGTTACCGATATTTTTGGGCGACAAAGTTCGGATAGCATTTATGTACAATTTCCGGAAAATAATTTGGAGCATATTCAGTTTTTATGTGAAAATGATAGTGTTATTTTACAAACTGGCTTAACTTATCCAGAATTTAATTTTTTATGGCAAAATGGAGATACATTGCCCAATTATACAGTTTATTCTCCTGGAAAATATTATATTTATATTACTGATCAGCATGGTTGTACATATTTTTCAGATACAATTTTTGTTCAGTATGATCCTTTTCAATACGAAAATGTTTTACCGGATACTATTTCTATTTGTCTGGGCGATACTTTGTTTGGTTATCATTCAGAAGCTTTATCATATTATTGGTCGACAGGCGAAAACACTTCGTTTATTTTGCCCTCACAACAAGCTTGGTATTCTGTAACAATCACCAACAGTAGGGGATGTAAATTGGTTGATAGTTGTTTTGTTCATATTAAAGGGCAAAAGCCACAACCCTCAATTATATTGTCTTTGCAATGCAGTAGGCAAAATATTTTATATCAAGGAATATCAACAGGTGCAATAGCTCAATGGAGTTGGATTATACAGGATTCAATTTTTTATAACGGACAAAATGTTCAGCATTTGTACACTAATCCTGGTATTTATCATACTTTTTTACACGTAGTTGATTCTAATACATGCAATGCTTTTGCTTATTCTACAGATACTATATACGATACACCAAAAGTTAATTTTGATTATAGCGTAGGATGTAATGGGCAAAATACTGTATTTACAAGTAATGTTTTTTGTTTGGATAGCATATACTCATTTTTATGGAATGTAAATGGCCAGAGCTATACAGGAAAAACTATACATGATTCTTTCAATCAAAGCAGTTTAATAGTTATGAATAAAGTTATATCAGCGCACGGTTGTAGTGATTCTACTTTACAAGTTATATTGACACAAACACAACAGCCAATAAAAGCAATTATTAATTTCCCTAATGATGGATTAAACATTATTGAAGATACTATTTTATTTTCCTGGAATAGTTTTAATCAACTTTCTTTAATAGAAATAAGTGATGATTATAATTTTGGACAAACAATCTATAGAAGTTTAAAGTCAAGTTTACATAATCAAAAAGTTAATCTTTTACCCATAAATGATACTTTATATTGGAGAGTTTGGACATATAACGAATGCAACGATTCTATTGTTTCTAATACACATCATTTTACAAGGTTTAATGAATTTAGTGAAACAAATGTTAAATTATCTCTTTCAGCAGATAAGGGTATTATAGATTCATTAAATTTGATTAAAATTTGGAAAGATTTTTCGCCTAATCAATATGATTTTATACAAAGCAATCATCAGTTTAGACCAAGAATGGAAATTGCAGAAAGTCTAAATAATAAGCCTGTTATTACTTTTGATGGAATAAACGATTATTTATTTGGAGGAAATATTTTGAATTTGACACAACAAGGAACAAGTATTTTTATCGTAGCTAAAACCAATTCTCCTAATGGATGTGTTATTGCAAAAAGTTTATATGGAGGAGCATCATCTCGATATTCATTATTTTTTAATAACGATAACGATGTCTTTCTATATCATGATAATAATACTAGTAATTTAGCATTTTCATCGAATAATCAATTTAATCTCTGGTCATTTATAATAAAAAATTCTGCAAATAAGATTATAGGGCAAAAGAATAGTTCTGAAACAAATCAAATTTCTATAGATGGTTCTTTTGATATGACCTCAAGTTATGATTTTTTAATAGGTGCTTATAATAATTCAAACGGTACAATTCCTCCTGTAGTTTTCTTAAATGGATCGATAGCTGAAATTATTATGTATGATAAATCTTTGACAGAACAACAACATAATCTCATCGAACAATACCTTATGGACAAATACGCTCCGCCGGTTCTTCTTCCTGCCGATACCATTCTTACTTCATTCTGTCCGTTTGCTATTGTACCGAAAGGTTATTTTACTTCTTATCAGTGGAGTACAGGGGGAACAAATGACACGTTGATTGTTCAACAAGGTGGTAAATACATCGTTACGGCTACTGACATCTTTGGCAGAACGAGTAAAGATTCCATAGTTGTAACATTCCCCTCGACCAATATTCCTGATACCGTTTTTGTTTGCATTGGCGATTCGGTCCTTATTACTTCATCTTTAGGCAATTTAGTTGATTACCAATGGAGTAATGGAGGATTCAAAAACTATACCCACGTAAAAGACGAAGGATGGTATTATATCACCATTACCGATATGCAATCGTGTTCAAATATCGATTCGTTCTATGTTAAAGTAGATAGCCTATCTTCTTGGTCATTGTTTGGCAATGATAGTACAAACTTATGTTCCGGCAATTTGCTTACTATTGAATCAATACCGTACAATATTTCATCATATATTTGGCAACCAACCAATGACCATACAAACAATACAGTAGTATCGCAAACAGGATGGTATTCCGTTGAGGTACAAGACATAAACCAATGCCGTCAAAAAGATTCCGTATTTGTTACAATTATGGGTTTAGCTCCTATTGCAAATTTTTCTTTTTCGCATACTTGTAAAGGTCAAGAAACCTTTTTTACCGACCAGTCCGTTTCATTAGATACTTCTCCTGTTTCTTCATGGCAGTGGATTATTCAAAACGATACTATTATAACGCAACATCCTGTATATCAATTTTCAGATTACGGTAACTATACTATTAAATTGGTAGTAGGAACTTCATCGGGATGCTATCAGACTAACGAACAAGACATCTCCATTTTCCCCCTACCCAATCCCTCTTTTAGTGCCGTAAGACTTTGTAGCGGACACGAAACATATTTCGATTCCCATACCTCTATACCTATTGGCAATGTTATCGGGTTAACCTGGATTTGGGGCGATGGAACAAGTAGTTTTGACAGCGATACAACTCACGTTTATTCGCAGCCGGGGTCGTATCTTGTTACTTTAATAGCCGAAAGCGACCAGAATTGTGTCGATAGTATTTCACAAAATATTGAAATTAAACCCTCCCCCATAGCTGGTTTTGACGTTTCTCCTTCGTGTAATTTAAATCCGACATTTTTTGTCGATACCAGCAAAACCGATTACTTTAACCCCATTATGCAGTGGACGTGGTCATTTGGTGATGGCGGCACCTCACATACACAACATCCTAACCATATTTATCAACAAACCGGTATTTACACTGTTGAACTTATAACCAAATCTTTGAATGGTTGCATGGACACAACACAACAATCTATTACCGTTTCGAGCAAACCCAATGCTGATTTTAATGTAGATAATGCATGCGTTGGTCAATCTATCCTGCTACAAGACCATTCGACTATTACAAACGGTCAGATAACAGAATGGAATTGGTATGTACATAATGATTATTTCTCATCGCTTCAAAATCCCACCTATATTCCATCAGAACTAAACAACTTACCTTTTACTCTTATTGTAAAATCTAATACACGCTGTACCGATACCATTTCCAAATCAATTACTGTTTATCCAAAGCCCTTCGTAAATTTTGACCTCAATCCAACTTACGGTGCGTTGCCCTTAACCGTTCAATTTATTAATCATTCAGAATTCGGCTCCTCCAATTGGAATTTTGGTGATGGCAGTTTTTCGTCTCAAGCGAATCCAATACATGTATTTCAGGATAGTGGTTTATACCGAGTTTGGCTAACTCAAACAAGCATACATGGATGTATCGACTCTGTCAGCAAAACGGTTTTGGTTGTTCCCAATCTTCTCGATTTAGCAATTGAATCGGTTAATTACACGAAACAAGCTTCATTTATTTTCATTCATACGCTCATTTCAAATGTTGGAACGTTACCCATCGAAAATCCGGTTTTGTCGTTAATTGTAGATGGGCAAACTTTTGTTTCAGAAATTGTATATGACACCCTCTTTTCGGGTGAAAAGCGTTATTATACATTTAATGGAATTATTCCAACGGCGTCTGGTATGCCAAACTATTTATGTGTAAATGGTTCTATTTTAAGTACTCAACAAGAAGTTAATTTATATAACAATGAAAATTGCCTAAGTTTCAGCGAAGAAGAACAAATATTAAACCTATACCCAAATCCGGCTAACGATCAACTCTATATGTTGCTACAATTAAATGAAGAGCAAAACGTTTTGTTTTCGATTATTGATATTACCGGTAAAACCGTTTATCAGGATCAACGTTACTTACAAAATGTATTGCACAAAATAAATATTGATATCACTTCCCTTTCTCAAGGAATGTATGCACTTCAAGTAAAAACAAAAAAACATACCTTTGTGCATAAATTTATAAAGGAATAATATGGAGTTGATTTTTGCTTCGCATAATGCACACAAAGCCGAAGAAATTCGTCAGCTTTTACCCCTTACGTTAAAACTATATACATTAAGTGACATTAACTATAAAGATGAAATACCCGAAACGGGATCAACATTAGAAGAAAATGCTCGCATAAAAGCACAAACAATATTTAATAAGGTAAAACGTCCTGTTTTTGCTGATGATACAGGCCTTGAAGTTGAAGCATTAGGCGGAGCTCCGGGTGTATATTCTGCCCGCTTTGCGGGAGAAGAAGGAAATGCCGTTGCCAATATGAAAAAACTTCTTAAAGAAATGGAGGGCATAGAAAATCGCAAGGCACAATTTCGTTGTTGCATTGTACTTATCATAAATAACACTGAATATGTTTTTAATGGCATTGTTCGCGGTACCATCGCTTTATCACCTAAAGGGAACAACGGATTTGGATACGACCCCGTTTTTATTCCGGAAGGCGATATTCATACTTTTGCCGAATTACCTCTCTGCGTTAAAAACACCATCAGCCATCGGACATTGGCCATCAAGCAAATGGTAAATTTTTTAAGCCAAATTACACATGCTTAAGCCCATCACATATCATCATTCAAGAGGTACTTGTCATATTATTTTTAGCTCTTTTTCGGCTTATTTAACAAAGTTGCCAATAAATACAGTATGTATAGTAGATAAGAATGTGTATCAACTTTACCAAACTATTTTTAACGATCTTCAAAAACCAATTTTTGTTTTTCATGCCAGCGAAAAAAGAAAAACATTGACTTCATTAGAAAACATTTTAACATTTTTCCATGATAATGAAGTAGATAGAAGCTATACCATCATAGCTATTGGAGGAGGAATAACTTGCGACATTGCAGCCTTGGCAGCATCTGTATGGAAACGTGGCTGTAAGCTAACTTTAATACCAACAACTCTTATGGCCATGGTTGATGCTTCTATCGGTGGTAAAACAGCTATTAATTTTCTAACGGTTAAAAATAGTGTCGGTACTTTTTATCATCCCGAAATCATATTAATTGATACTCTTTTTTTAAAAACGCTGCCTGTAGAAATTTATAAAGAAGGCATTCCTGAAATTGTAAAACATGCTCTTACTTTAAACAAAAGCTTACTCGACCAACTTTTAGAAATTCAGGATATTTGTCTTAAACAAATTGATAATGCACTAATTTACAAAAACATAACAACTAAACTTAGCATTATTAAATCAGATCCTGAAGAAAAAAATGTACGAAAAATATTAAACATGGGACATACTGTAGGACATGCTATTGAAATAGCCTATGGATTACCTCATGGAACTGCTGTTGCAAACGGAATTGTATTAGAACTTGAAACGTTGGCATTACTTGGTTATATTGAAGACCATCAAATTCTTAGTCTTTCAAAATCAATTTTAAGGCCATTTATTACAAAGAAAATAAAAAATAAGATTGAGCCACTTTTACCTTTTTTAAAGCAAGACAAAAAACGTTGCGAAGAAAAGATTTCTATACCGGTTGTTAAATCTATCGGGAATACAGTTGTGGAAGACATTTTATTGTCCGATTTTACTAATGCTCTGCAAAAAGCTCTTATAAATGAATATTAAAATCAAAATACCTCATTTGCAAGGGATTTGGGAAGCGCCTGCATCAAAAAGCGAGTTGATTCGGTATATTGCTATAGCCATGCAATGCGAAGAAGAAAGCGAAATCACCCATGTTTCTTGGTGCAACGATAGCTATACCATGCTTAAAATAGCTGAAGACTGGGGTGCAGATATTTTTTTATCAGAAGAAAAAATACGAATACGGGGTCGCAAAGAGCCGCAATCTCAACTATTTAATGCCGGTGAATCAGCACTTTGCTTGCGTTTATTAATTCCAATCTTAGCCAAATACAACGGCACCTTCAAAATTGAAGCAGAAGGATCATTATTACATAGGCCTATCGGAGAAATTATTTCTGTTTTACAAGAAATGGGCGCAAACATTACTACCCAAAATCAATTTCCACCTATCACTATAAAGGGACCCATAAAAGGTAAACATATAAGCATTGAACATCCCATAACCTCACAAAATATTAGTGGCTTACTCTTTGCTTTACCTTTGTTAAAAGAAAATAGCCAAATAAAACTAAACAAACTTATCAGTTTACCTTACATTCAATTAACTTTATCGTGCTTAAAACAAGCCGGTATTACGATAGAAGCCAATCAACAATTATCTTTCTATTCTATAAACGGGAAACAGCTGTTTAAACCAATTAACATTTCAACCGAAGGCGACTGGAGTTCCGCTGCTTTATTTTTTGCTGCCGGAGCTGTTTCCGGAAATATTGAAATAAAAAACTTAAATCCACAAAGTTTTCAGGCTGACAAAGCAATATTACATCATATCGCTTATCAATATAAAAACCGCTATTTTGTTAATCGTCAAAAAATTAATGGCATAGAAGCAGACATAACGCACTGTCCGGATGTTTTTCCGGCTCTGATGATTTTATGCCTACATGCATCGTCAACTTCTACTATCACCGGCACAAATCGCCTTATTTATAAGGAGAGCAATAGATTAGATAAATTCATAGAAGAATTTAGTAAGTTTGGAGCAAAATTTTCTTTAGACGGCGATAGCCTTCATATACGTCCGCCGGAAAACATTTTATCGGCAACCATCGATTCACACAACGATCATCGTATAGCAATGGCTGCTGCTTTAGCGACAGTTGGCTCAACTGCTCAAGTGTTAATTACAAACGCCGAAAGTGTAAATAAATCGTACCCTTCGTTTTGGGAAGATTTAAAATGTTTAGGTGCAAAAATTGAAATTATTGAAGAATGAATCAATATGTCATTAAACGATTTGCGAGAATAGCTTGGGTTGAATTTCCCATTTTATCACAATTTCCCGAATTGGTTCATTTTTCTTCGCTTCGTATGGGAGGTGTTAGCAATCACCCGCAAGCATCTTTGAATATGGGATTTGTACGAACCGATTTTACTAACAATGTTATTGAAAATAGAAAATCAATAGCTAAAGCATTGAACATATCCATTGAAAATATGATTTTTTCTCGCCAAACCCACAGCGACCACATTTCAATCGTAACCATAGAAGACAAAGGCAAAGGAGTTTTTTATAAACCCACCGCCATTCAAGACAACGATGGTTATTTAGTTTCACAACCCAATATTTGCCCTGTTGTTCTAACTGCCGATTGTGTTCCGGTCTTTTTATACGATCCCGTTGAAAAAATCGCTGCAGTTGTTCATTCCGGATGGCGGGGTACTGTACAACATATTTCGGCAAAAGCTGCAAAAAAAATGATTTCACTTGGCTCTCAAGCTAAAAATATTGTTGCTGCCATTGGACCATCTGCCGGAAGTTGCTGTTATAATGTTGGTTACGACGTTTATAATGCTTTTTTAGATGCTTATGGGAATGCTGCTCTCAATTTTTTCTCATCCACTACACCTCCTTTTACTATTGACTTATGGAACGCCATACGATTATCTTTATCTAACGAAGGTATTTTAAATAAAAACATTGCCCAAACCAACTTATGTACAATTTGCAACCCACATCTCTTCTTTTCTTCGCGTAACAACAAAGGAATGACCGGGCGAATGGCTTCGGGAATCATGATTAGATAAAACACATCGCCGTTGTTTTTTTAATTATTTAACAGAATATTTTTCTTTGTGGTTTTTATTTAGAAATATTCTAATTAAATTTGCAAAAAATATTTCCCGATTATATGGAAAATGAAAATTTATTGAATGACTTAACCCAATCGGAATACAAATATGGTTTTGTAACAAACATCGAATCAGAAGCTTTTGCTAAAGGGATAAATGAGGAAGTAATAAAAAAAATATCTGCCATAAAAGGAGAACCTGATTTTATGCTTGAATGGCGCTTAAAAGCATTTGAATATTGGAAAAAAATGGAAATGCCTAAATGGGCACACTTAACCATACCGCAAATAGATTATCAAGATATTATTTATTATTCGGCTCCTAAACAAAAAGCGAACATTGCTTCACTAGACGAAATTGACCCTGAACTAAAAAAAACATTTGATAAGCTTGGCATACCATTAGAAGAACAAAAACAACTTTCGGGAGTGGCTGTAGATGCCGTAATGGATAGTGTTTCGGTAAAAACTACTTTCAAAGAAAATTTAGCCAATTTGGGTATAATTTTTTGCTCCATGAGCGAGGCCATTCGCGAACATCCTGATTTGGTAAAAAAATATTTGGGTTCGGTCGTCCCATACACCGACAATTATTTTGCAGCATTAAATTCTGCTGTTTTTAGTGATGGTTCGTTTGTTTATATTCCCAAAGGTGTAAGATGCCCAATGGAACTTTCGACTTACTTTAGAATTAATGCGGCCAATACCGGTCAATTTGAACGCACACTAATTATAGCCGACGAAGAAGCATATGTAAGTTATTTAGAAGGATGTACAGCACCCATGCGCGATGAAAATCAATTGCATGCTGCAGTAGTTGAATTAGTTGCCATGAAAAATGCCGAAATAAAATACTCAACCGTACAGAATTGGTACCCGGGAGATAAAAACGGCAAAGGCGGAATTTATAACTTTGTTACAAAACGAGGCATTTGCAAAGAAGAAAATGCAAAAATTTCGTGGACACAAGTCGAAACAGGTTCAGCTATTACATGGAAATACCCAAGCTGTATATTAAAAGGAGATAATTCTGTTGCAGAATTCTACTCCGTTGCTGTTACAAATAATTTCCAACAAGCAGATACCGGAACGAAAATGATTCACATTGGAAAAAACACGCGCAGCCGAATCATTTCAAAAGGTATCTCTGCCGGACAAAGCCAAAACAGCTACCGCGGTTTGGTAAAAATAATGAAAAATGCTGAAAACGCCCGAAATTATACACAGTGCGATTCAATGCTTATGAGCGATAAATGTGGTGCACACACTTTCCCCTACATTGAAATTGACAATCAAACTGCTATTGCCGAACACGAAGCAACTACCTCACGCATAGGAGAAGATCAAATTTTCTATTGCAATCAGCGTGGCATAAGTACAGAAGACGCAGTAGGATTAATCGTTAACGGTTATGCACGCGAAGTATTAAATCAGTTGCCCATGGAATTTGCCGTTGAAGCTCAAAAACTCTTACAAATTTCGTTAGAAAATAGTGTCGGATAATATTATAGTATAAAGGAAAAAGTTGAAAGTAATAAAGTATGAAGTTGAATTTTGAAATAGAAAAAATTAAGAAATCAGAACTAAGAATACAGAAATCTTTGCGTAAACTTAGTGTCCTTTTCGGTTAAATGTTAATAATTATAAGTTAAATTAAGAATATGTTAAAGATAAAAAATCTAAGAGCCCAGATAAACGGAAAACCCATTTTAAAAGGGATTAATCTGGAAGTAAAACCCGGCGAAGTTCATGCCATTATGGGTCCAAACGGTTCGGGTAAAAGCACGCTTGCATCGGTACTTGCCGGTCGCGAATACGTTGAAATAACAGGCGGAGAAGTTCTTTTTATGGGTAAAAATTTATTAGAATTGTCACCCGAAGAACGTGCACGAATGGGAATTTTTCTGGGATTTCAATATCCGGTCGAAATTCCGGGTGTTAGCATGGTTTCGTTTATGCGAACAGCAGTAAATGAAATTCGAAAATATAGAAATCTGCCACCTTTTTCGTCATCCGATTTTTTAAAATATATGCGTGAAAAGAAAGAATTGGTTGAAATTGACACACAGCTTACCAATCGTTCAGTAAATGAGGGATTTTCGGGAGGTGAAAAAAAGAAAAACGAAATATTTCAAATGGCAATGCTCGAACCCAAGCTTTCGATTTTAGACGAAACAGACAGCGGACTTGATATAGATGCATTGAGAATTGTTGCCAACGGAGTGAATAAACTTAAACGTCCCGAAAATGCAACTATCGTTATTACACATTATCAACGTCTGCTCGACTATATTATTCCCGATGTTATTCATGTTCTTTACAATGGACAAATCGTAAAAACAGCCGGAAAAGAGCTGGCACTCGAACTCGAAGAAAAGGGATATGACTGGATAAAGAAAGAATTTCAAAACTAACTGTTTATGTCAACAAATCTTATTCAAAATATAGCCCATGAAAATATTCTGAAAGCAATGGAAAGCGTGAGGGATTTAGGCTTACAACCTATCGTTGCAAAGCGTAAAGAAGCTTTTGAAATGTTTACTGCTCATGGACTACCGAACAAAAAAAATGAAAATTATAAATACACCAGCCTCGAACAACACTATACAGGCAAATACCTTTACTCCCCTTTTACTACCTCACAAAATATTAATATTGACGATGTATTTAAATGCGATGTCCCCAGTCTTGATACAGAATTAATCATTCTTACAAATGGTTGGTATTACGAAAGTAAGTCGCAGCCTAAGCTAAGAAAACAAAACAACGGAATTATTATAGGAAGTTTGCTCGAAGCCATGACCCAATATCCCGAATTGGTTTTAAACTACTTCGGTAAAGCTGCTGAAACCTATACAGATGAGCTCAATACTATTAACCAAGCATTAATGCAAGATGGGCTTTTTGTTTTTATTCCCCGTGGCGCAAAATTAGATAAACCCATACAAATAATAAACATCGTAGTTGCCGATGAATCTATTCAAATTTATCCTCGACATCTAATTATAAGCGAAAGCGAAGAAGATAATCAACTCTTAATTTGCGATCACAGTTTAAATCCTAGCCCATTTATAATGAATGGTACCATGGAAGTTTTTCTTAAAGATAACGCTAAGTTAAGCTTCTATAGGATGCAAAATGCTCATAATCACTCTGTTCAATTAACCAATAATTTTATTCGCCAAAGTAAAGGCAGTGAGTTTCATTCAGTATTTATCACCCTACATGGAGGCACCGTTCGAAATAATTTATGGGTTGATTTAATGGAATCCGAAGCTAATTGCAATATAAATGGACTTTGGCTTGCCGACAAAAATCAACATATTGATTATAATACATTTATTCGTCACCATTCTCCTCAATGCAATAGCAACCAACTATTTAAAGGCATTTTAGACGATGAAGCTACCGGAATTTTTTCAGGTAAAATATTAGTAGAAAAAGGTGCTCAAAAAACCAATGCTTATCAATCGAACAAAAATCTTATTATCAACCCTTCAGCAAAAGTACGTTCAAAACCTCAACTCGAAATCTATGCCGACGACGTTAAATGCAGCCATGGCTCAGCAACCGGAAAACTCGACGATGATGCTATGTTTTACTTGCGTTCAAGAGGCATTTCGCACAAAGAAGCATGCCAGTTGCTCATGTTTGCTTTTGCCGGCGATATTACAAAACAAATCTTAATTGAGCCATTAAAAAAAGAAGTTGAAGAACTTATAGATAAACGCTTGCGTGGAGAACTTTCTCGCTGTAATCGTTGTGCCATATCTTGTTCCTGACCCTCTTTCTCTGTATTAAAACCATTCGTTTCATGAAATTTAACCTACAATTATTAAATCGTGCCCCAAAGTGTAACTTTTTGTATTATAATACACTATAAATCACAAAACTATAACAAATATAAAAACAAAAAATATGAAATATTTGATTGGAATAGACGATACAGACAATATCGATACCAAAGGAACCGGGTCTAGAGTTCGTCAATTGGCACAAGAATTAAATGATAATAAATATTGTAAAGCCATAGGAATTACAAGGCATCAATTATATGTTCACAAAGACATCCCCTATACTTCGCATAATAGTTCAGCTTGCTTAGAAATAGATACTGAAAACATAAATAAGGTTATAGAATATACACGAGAATTTTTAATCAAAAATTCAGCAGAAGGTTCAGACGCAGGTTTGTGTGTTGCAAATTTTTTACATATTAACGATGATATTATGAATTGGGGCAAAAATGCCAAAATAAAAATTTTAACCATGGAAGACGCTTATTCCATTGCCCAAAAGCATAATATTTTTTTGGAAGGCCTAACCGGTAAAAAGACAGGCATTATTGGTTCACTTGCAGCTATTGGGCTGCGAGCTTATGGAAACGATGGAAGGTTTTTAATGCTTGGTGAGTATGAAATCAGAGAAATTAATGGAATTTACACAATAAATGAATTACAAAATATTTTTCCAAAACTTTTGATTTTTGATTTAAAAAATAATAACTTTGTGATTGAAAATGAAAATATTTTTGTTGGCGAATGGATGCGACCGGTTTTAAGAGATGGTAAACAGGTTTTATTGGTAAAACAGTGTAATGATAAAAAATACTCTTATGTTGTTGAGGATAAAGAATTTATTAAAAGAATAAGCAGTTAATTTTTTTAAACTCGTTATGAAATTAATTTATTATCGGTAAAATGGCAGGTAAAAAAGGATCTAAATATTACAATACTTTTATAGCTTATAAAATTTGCCTTATCGACATTAACAAAAACGAATTGATAAATGAGAGTTCGTTTGAATTATTAAAACATATTCATAATGAAAAGTCGTTAGTTGCAGCAGCAAGAGAATGTAATATTACTTTTCGAACAGCATGGAATAAAATTCGTTCTATGGAAAAACAGCTTGGTTTTAAGTTAATTGTAAGCGAAAGGGGGGGCGAAAATGGCGGACTATCATATTTAACAAATGATGGTTTAAATCTGTTACATGCCTATTTAGAATTGAAAACCGAAATAGACAATTCGGTTAAACAAATTACGAAAAAATTTTTTAATTCAATAAATACTTAAATTATGGATACACACAAAAATTCAACAATTACAGCATCGCTCCTGAAAGCGTATGAAATTGAAGTTGTTAAAGTTTTACTTGTTTTTTTACTTGGGGCATTGGCTATTGTATTACATGCCAAACTCAGAATTCCGTTGGGAATACCCGGCAGGCATGGAATTATTTTTATGGCTTTGCTTTTTTTGGGAAAATATATGTATAATTCTAAATTTTCAGGTTCTTTGTTTTCATTAGGTTGTAATTCAATTCTAATATTTTCAAACATGGGATTTAATGACCCTTATATGCCTGTAATTATTATGTTTCCGGGGTTAATAACAGATATTTTGCCAATGGTTTTTAAAACTAAAAATGCTAAATTGGGGTTTACAATTTTAGTTGGTGCTATTGCATATATGAGTATTCCAGCTTTGCGAACAATTATAATGTCTTTAACCGGTTTTCCTTACGGATCTTTATTAAAAAGCCCTATTTTGCCTTTTATTACTTATTTTCTTTTTGGGGCATTAGGAACAGCGTTTGCTTTTGGTGTTAATCATGCTATAAAAAAACGAAAAATAGTAAAACAATAAATATCATTCGATTACGATTTTTTTTGTACAGCGATGTGTAATACATTTCATAACACTAAATTTTAATTATATGAGAAAAAATTTGTATTTATTATTGGTAGTAGTTGCATTATTATGCACATTTTCATGTAAAAAAGAAGAAAAAATATTGGTAAATCCAAATCTGAACTTATCCGAAGAAACTGGTTATGTATTTTCGGATACTGCTATTGCTTCTGGTGTAAGTTTTAAAATTAAAATAATTTGTAATAGCAATAACGGAAGTAATTTGACAAATTTAGAAGTCAAACAGAATAATATAATTATTCTTAATTACGGTTTAAATGCACCATCTTTAGAAAAAGAAGTAACATTAACAAAAACTAATAACGAAATAGACACTATCGATATTATTATCCGTAATTATGATGGATTATCTGCAGAAAAATCTTTACGAATAACTAAAACATCAAGTCCTTACAATGATATTATCATTGTTGATAATATTACTATAGGTGCACAAAACAATACAACAATCGGCTCATTTTTAGATGTTGAAACGGGCAATGTTTATACTCAAGATAGTGCTTTTAACCATCAATCTTTAATTGATATTTTATATTATTATAATTCTACTGAATTGAATTGTTTTTCGTCAGCAGGTGGAAATATTGCCGGAATTTATACAGGACCAACAGCGCCCGAGAACTGGACTACAAAAAATACAACTTATTTTAGTAGGAACCCTATTAACATTACAAACGATGAATTTATTAATTGTCAAAATGATAGTTTAATTATTGCTCACATTTTTTCTGATGGTGGCAGAAAAGCAAAATCATTACAAGCAAATCAATTTTGGGCATTTCAAACACAAAGTGGTAAATATGGTATTTTAAAAATAAATGCTGTATCCGACGAAAATTCAGGAACAATTAATATCAGTTATAAAATTCAAAAGTAAGAACTTGCAAACAGTGGTGCAATTGTTTGTGCCACTGTTGATTGAAATCATTAAAAATGAAAATATTTTTTTATTTAATTGTTGTATGTTTTATTCATAATTCTATCATTGCACAAGACACAACAAAATTGATTTCATTGAAAGAAATTACAATTACTGCAAGCCGCATTAATTCTAAGTATTATGAAATGTCATCAAGTGTTGCAGTTGTTGATAGTTCTTTTTTAACTCAATTTCCACAATCCAATATCGATAACGTATTACAAACAATAGCAGGTGTTTATGTAAACAGAAGTTCCGGTATATTTTCAAAAAATGCTACCACAACGATGCGTGGTTTTAGTGGTTCAAACCGCGTTTTAGTTCTTTATAATGACCTGCCTTTAAATCAATTTGCAGGTGGTGGTATCAATTGGTATTTGTTTAACGTAACTTCAGTCGATAAAATAGAAATAATTAAAGGAGCAAATTCTTCTCTATTTGGGAATAACGCTATAAGTGGAATCATAAATATAAAAACTCAAGATCCAACAGAGGGATTTCATTTTAATACATCGATGTCTTATGCATCATTTAATACGTTTGCTCTAAAAAACACCATTTCCTATAACAATGTTAAGAATGATAAAGGATATTATGTGGTTGCTAATTTGTTTTACAGAAAAGGTGATGGTTATTACATACAAAACGAAACAGACACTACAAGAGAAAAGCTATTTTTAAACGAGAGAGGTGTTGAAATTAAATACAAATATCAATTCAATTCTAAAAATTCAATACTACTAAATTATAATTATTACTCCGATTTCAGGGGCGATGGTATTAAAATATATGAACCTATCGGTGGTTACTATAAAGATTTATCAAATTTGTTTACCGCAACTTATGAGAAGGAAATAAATACGTTTCATATTAGCATTAAAGGAATGTTTCATCATGATTTATACAAACAGCATACAGAAAAAATAAATAAAACAGGAGATAAGTATAAACTTTATGATGTTTGGGAAACAACTTATGATTATATGTTTTTAGCGAATGCAATAAAACCATTTAATGACAAATTTAAAATAAATTTTGGTGCAGATTTTAAAAGCGGAAAATTAAACGGAATAGATAAGTATTACACCTCAACCGATTATATTGAGCGTGGCGGCAATTTGTTTAATCTTGGATTATTTGCACAAGCCGAATATAAGACACTTAATAAATTAATTTTTTCTGCTTCTTTTCGTTTTGATAAAACCTGTTTTTACGAAGGTTATTTATTTGCTAAGGGAACAACAAGCGAAACAAATATTCCAAATAACAGTCATGAATTGTATAAAAACTCAAACTGGAATGGTTTTAGCCCCAAAATAGGAGTTAAATATTTGATAAATCGAAATATTTCGACATTTGTGAGTGTTTCAACTGGTTTTACCCCACCAAAATTAGATGACATGGTTAGTTCACGCAAAATAAATAAAGGTTTTAAAATTGCTAATCCGTATCTTATACCGGAAAACGTGATTAATTATGAACTTGGGTTATCACAAATATTTTTTGATAAACTTCAAATAGACCATTCATTATCATTTTCGCAAGGTAGAGATTTTCAATATTTTATAACGATACAACCAGAAACAGCATTTGAAACGGCTATATATCAACGAAAAAATATCGGAAAGGTAAACATTTTTGGTTATGAAATTACTGCAAAATATAATGTATTAAGGAATTTATTCATTTATGCAAACTATGCATATTTTAATCCGATTATTACAGAAATTGCATCACAGACTGATAACGACAAAATTTTAGTGGGGAAAAAATTAAATGAAACACCTTTTCACCAAGCCTTTGCAGGTGTAAGCTATAAATCAGATAAATTTTCTGTTTTTTTAGCTTCAAATTTTATCGGTGAACAATGGGCTGATGAGTTAAACACATTGAAATTAGAAAAATATTTTACGGTAGATACTAAATTGCAATACAAAATTTATAAGAGTTTTTATTTGAATTTACTAATCCAGAACGTTTTTAATAAGTTATATATAGACAAAAAAGGTGGTTTATGTCCGGGTAGATTTATACAAGCTGAAATCGGATACAGATTTTAAATAAATTTAATTTTATAAACTTTTTCGTAATTTTGTAGCAACAAGAAAAAAACTCCCTAATATATTATAGTCAAACATATTGCACCTGTACTTGCCTCCGGCTCTATACTATTGCAATATGAAGATTATAATTTTATCGTTGGCAACTATATAACTTGATAAATAATAACAAATGAACGATTTAAAGATAAATTTTAAAATTTGGTTAGAAACCAATAAAAATGACGGAATTTTAGGTGACGGCAAATGGAAATTATTAAAAACCATTAGCGAAACTGGTTCACTTAATGCCGCTATGAAAAAACTTGGACTTACTTATCGAAAAACTTGGGATAACTTAAATAAAATTGAAAAAATATTCGGATTTCAAATAATTGAAAGACAACGAGGCGGAAAAACAGGCGGAAAAACAGTTTTAACACCGCAAGGACAAGCAATTGTTGACGCTTTTAATAAATTTCACGAAAAATACGACCCAATTATTATCCAAGCACTTGAAAATACTCTCAACGAAATAAAACAGAGAATTTAGAAAATGGATTTGGTTAATAAAAAATCAAATGTTACTTTTGCGACCGAATTGCAATATTATGCAATTCGATAAAACTAATTATAAAATTTAATAAATATGAACAATGCGATTTTTAAATTTGACAGCCCATCAAATGAACCTATTTTACAGTACGGCAAGGGAAGTCAAGAAAGAGAAAAAATTATTGCTGAACTAAAACGTATGAGCAATGAACAGATCGAAATTCCATTGATTATTGGTGGAAAGGAATACAGAACGGGTAAAACAGGAAAAGTTGTAATGCCACATAATCATGGTAAAACATTAGGAATTTATCATCAGGCGACTGAAAAAGAAATTCTTCTTGCAATTGATGAAGCATTAAAAGCAAAAGAAATGTGGGAAAATTTATCATGGATTGAGCGTTCATCTGTCATGTTGCGAGCAGCTGAATTATTATCAAAAAAATATCGAAATCTAATAGTAGCATCAACAATGCTTGGACAAAGTAAAAATGTTTATCAGGCAGAAATTGACGCAGCTTGTGAAGTAATAGACTATTTAAGGTATAATGTTTATTTTGCTTCTACAATTTATAACGACCAACCAAAATCAGAATATGGACAATTAAATAGAATGGAATACAGAGCATTGGAAGGTTTTGTATTTACAGTTACACCATTTAATTTTACAGCCATTGCTTCTAATTTAAATATGTCTGTAGCGTTGATGGGAAATACTACCGTTTGGAAACCGGCCTCTACTTCTTTATTGTCAAGTTTTTATCTTATGAAAATATTTATGGAAGCAGGTCTTCCGGCAGGAGTAATAAATTTCGTTCCTGGTTCAGGTACACTAATTGGAAGTACTGTTCTAAAAAACAAACATTTAACAGGTATTCATTTTACGGGTTCTAATAATACCTTCAACACGTTGTGGAAAGGTGTAACTGAAAATCTTTCAAACTATATTTCTTATCCAAAACTTGTTGGAGAAACAGGCGGAAAAGATTTTATTTTTGTTCATAATTCTGCAAACCCGATTGAAGTTGCAACAGCAATAATTCGTGGAGCATTTGAATATCAAGGACAAAAATGTTCAGCCGCTTCACGTTCTTATATTCCTAAATCACTTTGGAATGAAATTAAACAACACTTATTAGATCAAGTTTCACAAATAAAAGTGGGTGGAGTAGAAAATTTTGAAAACTTTATGAACGCAGTAATTGATGAAAATTCATTTGACAATATTATGAATTACATTCAATTAGCAAAAAAATCGAATGAATGTGAAATTTTATTTGGTGGTAATGGTGATAAATCTGTTGGCTATTTTGTTCAACCAACGATAATTTATACAAAAAATCCATATTTTACTACCATGCAAGAAGAAATTTTTGGCCCCGTAATGACAATTTACGTCTACGATGACAAAGATTATCAAGAAACATTGAAAATTTGTAATAAAACATCGCCATACGCATTGACGGGTTCCATATTTGCTAACGATAAATATGCCATGATTGAGGCTTGCAGAATTTTGCGTTACGCTGCCGGTAATTTCTATATTAACGATAAACCTACCGGAGCTATGGTTGGATTGCAGCCGTTTGGCGGTTCAAGGGCTTCGGGTACAAACGATAAAGCCGGTGGATATTTGAATTTATTGCGTTGGGTAAGTCCAAGAACAATAAAAGAAACATTTTTACCAGCAAAAGATTTTAAATATCCGTTCATGGAAATTTAAATAATATATCTGAATAAATTTGAAGAACGTTATGAAAATAATGTACACCTCGAAAACATCAAAAACTACACAATACATTCCATTTTGGGTGTATATGTGCACCTTTTTGGGAGTTAAGGTGTATATATAAACGAGTTAGAAACCATGCAAAAAAAATTATATATATTGACTTTACTTTTTAAAAATATTGATTTACTTTTGTAATTATTAGAAATATGAATCTCAATAAAATGTATGTTTATAGCAATAACACCTGAAAATTACTGGCCGCTTGGAAGTACAATTCAAAAGACATTTACTAATTTAAATGTTGGTTCCGGCTATGAGCATTTTGGTATTCTGTTAGTGAATCCGCTTGACGGACACATGATAATGGTTTACAGGAAAGGGACAGCTTATGTTGGTAGTATTGGTTCAATATATATCAGACATAGTGGAGATGGTGGAGCAAACTGGAGTAATGAATCATTATTAATGTCTGAACAAAATGTTGATTTAAGAAATATTGCCGGAGGATATGTAAGCAATGGACGGTTGATTGTTTTTTATGCAAGATATCAAAACAGTTCCACATGGCTATCAATAAACTATATAACAAGCACTAATAACGGAGATTCATGGAGTTCGCCTCAATCTGCCTATAATCAACCTGGTAATACAGGTTTTAGTCCTTATGGAAATGTTATTGATTTTGGTACCGGCTTATTATATCAAACGTGGTATGAAGTAGATGGCGGTACCTATTCATTAAGGTATTCAAAATCGTATGATGGCGGAGGAACCTTCTCTCCAATAAATATTTCAACCATTTATTCAAGCAATAATCCATTTACTGAACCATCAATGGTCAATCTTGGTGGTGGGTGTCTTTTGGTTCTTGCGAGAATAAACGGAGGCACGTGCTTCGCGCAATTCAGAAGTACTGATTTTGGTAATAACTGGACAGGCCCGGAATACACGAATTTTGAGACATGGTCGAACGGACAAAACATGCCATGGTTATCGTTCATTAATTATCAAGGTGTAGGTATCGTAGCATGTTATTATACAAGAAGAGATGCAAGTCCTTATAAAGTAAATGTAGTATATGGATTAGCAAGTGATATTATTAATAACGGTATTTCAGGATGGAAATCTGCTACAATAAAAGAAGTTTGTTCTTCAACATCTGGATATAGGTCAGGTTATCAAAGTTTTTATCATCCGAATTTTCAATTCAAAGGAATAGGATTATACTTTGATTGTAGTGCGATAAGTTCCTATCCAAAGATTATTTATACACCTGTTTCCGGATTAATGGATATACTTTCAGAATTAATGCCTTAATAATACTCAAAATTATGTCAGAATTTACACCTGAAAAATATTGGCCACTGGGAAGTACAGTACAGAGAACAACAGATTTATCTGATACAGATTTTTATCGTCACTTTGGAATCATTTCTGTAAATCCCATAAACGGACACACTGTAATGATATATAGAAAAGGCGAAAAGCATGTTTATTGCACCGCAAATATTTATATACGTCACAGTCCTGATGGTGGGATTACCTGGGGAGAAGATGAACTTGTGAAATCGGAAGGTGCAAATTATGACTTACGAGGTGTAGGTGGAGGGTATGACAGTACAGGTAAATTATTTATTTTTTATACAAAATGCGGAATTACAGATCCTCTTGTATTTTATGCAAATTATGTAATTTACAGCACAGAAGATGGTAGTCCTGGCAGTTGGAGTAGTCCACCATTACAGTTGTATGGTCAACAACTTTCTAAGTACCTTCCATACGGACATATTGTGGATGCTGGGAATGGTGTGCTTTATCAGCCATGGTACGAAAACGATTATACTGGCCTTCCTTCACAAGGAGGCAACCTGTATACCTGCTCATATCGCTTAAATCTGTATAAATCTACTAATGGGGGAGATTCTTTTTCAGCAGTAAACATAATGTCACATACAAATGATAATGAGAATTTTTTATATACAGAATTTTCGATGGTAAATATTGGAGGGGGTTGTTTTATAGTATTGGCACGTAAAGATGGACTTGATTTTCAGGAATATCATCAGTACAAAAGTGAAGATAACTGTAACTCTTGGTATGACCATGGTAATACTTCATTTGAAACACTAACAGGCAACTATCCGGCTCCTCCATGGTTGTCATTTATTAATTTTGAAGGAGTAGGAATAGTGGCATGTTATTATACAAATCGGGGAACTCAAAAAATGAATGTAGTTTATGGTTTAGCAAAAGATTTACTCGAAAACGGACCAAGTGGATGGAATGGAAATACAATAAAGGAAATATTTGATTTTTGGTATCCGCAGAATCCACCAGCACAATATACAGCATCAGGATATCAATCATTTTATCAGCCACTCAATCAGTACAAAGGCATAGGTGTTGGATTTAAGGAAAGTGGAACTTATCTAGCATACCCGATAGTTGTTTTTACTAATATTTCTGATATGAAAGATGTTCTTATCGAATTGGGTTTATAAAGTTTATGATATGAAAACTTTTCTTATTATAATATTATATTGCTTTTTTATTAATTTACATATCTATTCTCAAACTCCTGGATGGACGTGGGCACAACGTGCGGGTAGCGAGTATTATGATTTTGTCAATTATATTAATTGTGATTTATATGGGAATGTTTACTTATTAGGTCAGGCAGGTGATTATATCACTTTTGATACGGTAAATACTAATATTCATGATGGCCTTTTTCTGTCTAAGTTCTCTTCATCAGGGCAATTTCAATGGGCTGTTCCACCAGTTAATGATTCATTGAGTTTTCATACTTCAATAACTGTAAGAAATAATAATCTCTTTCTTCCTGGAGGCTACAATTTAGACTCGTCTGTTTTTTTTGGTGGTGATACATTATTCGGAAGAGGCATTTCTATTATGAAATATGATCTGAATGGAAATCTTTTCTTTATAAAAAACCTTGGAGTTATTGATAATTATCAAAGTCAAGGACGTGTTTATATAAAGCACATTAAATTTGATCATCAGAATAATATAATTATTGCTGGTCAAATGGATGATGGTATTAATGATGAATTGACTACATTAACAATTGGTAGCTTTCAATTGTCAACGATAGACAATTGGGATGATAT
>DAOOWN010000029.1:0-30285 GCA_035371305.1 Bacteroidales bacterium | reverse complement strand
CATTTAAAAGTGAAATATATTGTTAAAATGCCGTTTCCCTAACATAGCACACAACTCGTTTATATGCGCTACTCTATTGCGTCTTATTTCCAATTTTGGATGTATTGGCGCTATAAAGTAGCGGTATATTTTTATGGTCAAATATAAAACAAATTTTACAAATCATCAAATGGCGATTTAATTTTTTGTAAACTATTTTGCGAAACATGAGTATAAATTTCTGTTGTTTTGCTGCTTTTATGTCCAAGTAGTTCTTGTATATACCTTAAGTCTGTTCCGGCTTCTAATAAATGAGTCGCATAAGAATGGCGTAACCAATGCAAAGTGACGGGTTTATGAATATTTGATTTCTTTAAGGCAGATTTTAATACTTGTTCTAAACTTCTTTCAGAATATGGTTCCCCTTTATACTGACCTTCAAACAACCATATTTTGGGTCTGTACGTTTTGTAGTATTCGCGAAGCATTTCGATGGTTTTATCAGAAATAGGTACGTGCCTGTCTTTGTAGCCTTTTGAATTGCGTATTATCAACATGTGGCGTTTAGAGTCCACATCACCAATTTTCAAATTCAAAAGTTCGCTGCGACGAAGCCCGCAGGCATATATCAGGCTTAGCATGGTGCGATGTTTTATGTTTGTTGGAGCTTCGAGTATGGCTTTTACTTCTTCTTTGCTCAACACATTGGGCAGCTTGTGTTCGCGACGGGGTCGCTGCAACGTATCGACTTCTATTTTGCTTTTGCGTATTTCTCTGAAGTATAATTTAATGGCGTTGATTATTTGATTTTGATACGAAAAACTGAGCTTTTGTTTAAGAATGTGTTCGTTTACAAAAAGTACGACATCGTGATTGTTTAAACTCGAAATGTTCTTTTGTTTAAAAAAATTAAGAAAAATAAATAAGGAATCGCTATATGTTTTGATGGTGTTTGGACTGTATCGTTTAAATTTTAGCCACTTTTGAAATGCTTCAATTTCTTGTTGAGTATCATCTGTCAGATGTGTTTCTATTTGTGCTGCATTTTCTGATGCCGTGTTAGAAATACTTTTAATATCAATCTCAGCAATATTTTTAAACATTTCAAGTGTTTGATTCAAATTAAATTTAGAATATGATATATACCACATTTTTTTTGTAGCGCTCCATCGTGCATTTAACTTGGTTTTAAGTATATCGATAAGTTGAAAATCTATTTCAAAAACAAAGCAGACAACTTTCTCGTTACGATGTTGTTCGATATGGAGCGTAATGGTTTTCATGGATGAAGATGGGGAGGTTAATTAAAAGTTCAACTATTAAAATTATAATTTAAAATTTACTACAGGCTACTGTATTCTGACTTCAACCTTCTAAATTTTTACCTTTTCACTTTTACCTTTTTTTATAGCTCCGCCCTTTCACTTACAGTTTTTGTAAGCTAAAATCATGTTGTATTGATTGCTTGAAAAGACGTTCAGGAAATCAATCAACCAAAAATAAAACAAATTTTAACAATAATCAAGAGATAAATGTTTTTTTTTAATAAAAAATACATTTATGTCCGAAAAAAAATAAAAAAGTATGTTAATAAAAACATACATTGCTGATTATAAATACATTGTATAATTTGCAATATACAATGAAGAAAAAACGATAAACCACAGAGTATTTTATTTCTCTGTGGTAAAAAAAATTAAAAAAGACAAAGGACGTTTAAATTTAATCGGATAGTAGTAAAATCAGCACATATGTTTAAAGCGATTAATATATTATGATGTATTAGATTAAAATTCCACGTACCATTTTAATTTTGCCCATTCTTCTTGGGATATGATTTGATGAATCATGAGGTCATTGGCATTATTAAATTTTCCGGATTTCTTTCTGTATTGCAGTATTGCTTTTACTGCTTCTTTCGTAAAATAGGGGTTTTGTATAAGCGTTGAATAATCGCTTGTATTGATGTTTACTTTTTTCACTTCAAAAACATCAACATAAATGTATGGACTTATTTTTTCGTACAATTCTTGATTTAAACCATAAATTTCTTTGAGTTGCTCTTTGTCGTAAAAGCCGCCCAAACGGTTTCTGTATTTTACTATCCGCGAAGCAAACGAACTCCCAATTCCCGGTAAAGCGTCTAATTGAGCGGTATCGGCTGTGTTTAATTCTACCATTTCAATCTTTTTTTCGGGTTTAGTATAATTTCTTTTTGTTTCTTTAGGATATGTGTTGTACTCAAATTTATTTTCGTGCACTGTAATTGTTAAATATGGCAAAATGCTATTGAAGATGCTGTCGTTCATACCCCAAAGTTTTTTTACATCTTCAATTTTATGAAACGAGCCTCCTTTGTTAATGTAGTTTATCCATGTTTTTGATAAATGTTCATTCAGTCCAATACAAAGCAGAAAATTCAACGTTGGTGCATTTATGTCAACGATGCAACTGTCTTTATTCGTAAAGTTAATATTAGTAGAATCTTTATTTTCGATTATAGAGTCGGTTTTAATCGAATTATAAAATAGATCAACCTGTTTTTCAAAATGGCTGTAGTCGATAGCATTCGGTTTAAAAAAAGAATCAATAATAAAATAAGCAATCCAAACAAAAACAATGACCGCTATTAAAAAAATAATTCCATTACGTTCTTTACGTGTAAATTGAAAATAATCTTTCCAATTAATCATTTTTTGATTCGTCTTCCTGATTAAATCCCTTTTTTGAACGTAATACTTTCATAAAGAAATAAATAGTAACAAAAGCTATTATCCCTTCTGAAATCAACATAAAAATGAGTGCCGTTCCATTCATAATAAAGCATGTTTTTGTTTTATATAGGCTTTTCGCACCAACCACGCTATGAGAATAAAAACTGATACCAGCAATAACCTCGATAGGGTAATCCATAGTATATGATTCACTATAAAACCGCTGTATAATGCATCACCGGCTTTTATTTGCTGGTTTACCTGAACAATTGGTTTATCTTTATCAGATAGTTCAATAGGATGTTGATTCCCTTGTAAATCAGTAACAATAATGGATTTATTGCTAACATTAGTTATGGTGCCATCCCATTCGGCATAATACGTGTCGGCAATATACTCTTTGTTATATTTTATGCTCTTATTTAATATTTTACCAAGTATTGACTCTTCGTGCAGGGCGTATTTTGTTGAAAAAAGAGTGGACCAATCATCTTTTTCCGGTCGTACCAGCGCACCTAAAAAAACAAGGATTAAAATTACCGGAGTAATATATTTCATGACAAACTTATAAATGGAGGGTATTTTTATTTCGGCACCGGTTGTCAGTATTTTCCATCCTTTTCCCATCCCAAATACCCAACTGAACAGAATAACCTCGAGCATGGCAAATACAACCAGCGTTACTGTTCCTGCCCAATAGTCGTATTCATCAAAAACACCGTATTCAAAGAAAAAGATGGTTGGAAGGGCTAAGATTAAAATGGCAAATCCAAAGGCCAAGGCCGATTTTTTTCGGGTCCACGAAAATTCGTCCTGCAAAAATGCCATCACAGGCTGTCCCATGGCAAGTGTTGAAGTAATACCGGCAAAAAACAACAGACCAAAGAAAGCCGCTCCGGCTATAGCAGCTAAAACTGGTCCCCATTGCGAGAATAAATACGGCATGGTTTTAAATCCAAGTCCCAGCCCACCTAATTGTACTAAGTCCACTACTTTATCAACGCCAAAATATCCAATTGCAATAGGAATAATGATGGAACTGCCGATTATAACTTCGATAAATTCATTGGTCCATCCGGCAGCCATACCATTTAATGCCACATCGTCTTTTTCGCGTAAGTATGAAGCATAGCATTGAATAGAGCCCATACCAACCGAAAGGGTAAAGAAAATTTGCCCTGCAGCAGCAAGCCAGACTTTCGGATTGGCCAAAGAATCAAAGTGGGGTGTCCATAAAAAATTAAGTCCGGCTAATCCGTCATTTATAGCTCCTTCGTGTCCGGCTTTTAAAGTTAATGCCTTAATGGCTAAGAAAATACCAAATATGATAAGCAGCGGAATACCTATTTTGGATGCTTTTTCGATTCCGCCGCTAAGTCCTTTGCTAAGTATCCAAATATTAATGCTAAGGCAGATTAAGAAAAAAACAATGGATTCGTAGGGAATTCCCGTAGTTGCAGACGAAACATTAAGGTAGTTGGAAAAGAAACCCGCTACCTCGTGTTGATTCATGGACGAGAATGTGCCGACAATACTGTGATACACATAAGCAATGGTCCAGCTTTCGATGTACGAGTAATATGACGCAATAGCGAGGTTTGTAAAAATACCAAAAACACCCACATATTTCCAAAGCCATTTTTTATTCATTTGATGAAACATAAATGGTGTGCTGTGTTTTCCAAAAATACCTCCGTATTTACCAATCGACCATTCCACCCACAGGAGAGGGATGCCCAAAAGCAGAAATGATACAAAATAGGGAATCATAAAGGCACCTCCGCCATTTTGTACCGCTTGTACAGGGAAACGCAGGAAGTTGCCCAATCCAACGGCATTACCTGCCATGGCTAGTACCAATCCTACCCGCGTTCCCCATTTTTCTTTAGAAGCCATTTTATATGTTTTAGTTCCTATTTAAGCAGTTTAAATCTTCAAAAGCAATTTTTAAGCGTTCAATAATTGCCTTTTCGCCTTCGCGTAACCATGCGCGAGGGTCATAGTATTTTTTATTGGGTTTATCATCGCCTTCGGGGTTTCCGATTTGCCCTTGCAGGTAATCTTTTTTCTTATTGTAATATTGATGAACGCCATCCCAAAATGCCCATTGAGTATCGGTATCAATATTCATTTTTACTACACCATATGATACGGCTTCGCGGATTTCTTCGCGACTGCTGCCCGAGCCACCATGAAATACAAAGCTAACCGGCTTAGCACTTGTGTTGTATTTCTTTTGTATGAAATCTTGAGAATTTTTTAAGATAATAGGTTGAAGTTTAACGTTTCCGGGTTTGTAAACACCATGAACGTTTCCAAATGAAGCTGCAATGGTAAATTGATTGCTGATTTTGCCCAATTCTTCGTATGCATAGGCTACGTCTTCGGGCTGCGTATATAAGCGAGAATTATCCACACCGGTGTTATCCACACCATCTTCTTCGCCTCCGGTAACACCTAATTCTATTTCGAGCACCATGCCAATTTTAGACATGCGTTCGAGGTATTTTTTACAAATTTCAATATTTTCTTTAAGGGGTTCTTCGCTCAAATCAAGCATATGAGAGCTGAATAAAGGTTTTCCGTATTGTTTGAAATGTTTTTCGCCGGCATCTAATAAGCCATCAATCCAAGGCAATAGTTTTTTTGCGGCATGGTCTGTATGTACAATAACAGGTACGCCATACATTTCAGCTACATGATGTATATGAATGGCACCTGAAATACAACCGGCTATTGAGGCTTCTTGTTTTTCGTTAGGTAATCCTTTACCTGCATAAAATTGACCTCCTCCATTAGAAAATTGAACCATTACCGGTGAATTTACAACTTTTGCAGCTTCAATTACTGCATTTACGGAGTTTGTTCCTACAACATTAACGGCCGGTATTGCAAATCCATTTTCTTTTGCAATGCGAAACAGTTCCATTAAATCTTTTCCCCAAACAACACCGGGTTTAATTACGTCTAATACTTTTTGTGCCATAGCTTTTTAATTTTAGTTTTTAACAAAATTAGGGAATTCTTGTTGATTGTACAAAAAAAGGGGAAATTTTTTTTAACCCGGGCAAATTAATCCAACAGCAAAAAAAATAGATATGTTGAACTAATAGAGTTTTAGAAAATGAATGGCAGAAAAATCAGATTAATAAATCTCAATTTTGAAAATATAAGGGGTGATTTTTGACACTTGCTTATTTTTTGGAAGATATTTAATAGTATTGGAGCTTTTTGTTTTAAATGCTTTTTCGTCAATGGATTTAATACTATCGACGATTGATTTTAATACTTCAGATTTTACGGCAAACGAACTGCCTTCTTTTTCAAAATTCTTACCGCATATAATTCCCACCACTTCGCCGTATTGATTAAATACCGGGCTGCCACTATTACCCGGGTTGGTGGGTATGGATAATTGGAAACTGTTGGTGTCTTCGTTATATCCCGTAAATGAGCTAATGCTACCTTCGCCAAAAACGATTGAATTTTTGCTAAAACCTAAACTATAAACATAATTACCAAGCTCAGTGGTGTAGTTATAGTTAATGGAATAGGGTATATTGCTTATACTTGAAAAGGATGAATCGGAAATTTTTAAAACGGCAATATCTTGTTCAGGATCGGTCAAAATAATTTTTGCATGAAATTTTAATGAACTGTCGGTTGCATTGGTTACAAGCACTGAGTCATTGTCCGATACAAGGTGATAACTGGTAACCAAGTATCCTAAGTTGGATATGGCAAAAGCAGTACCTCTTAAATATGTAATTTCATTATTGTTGAATAGGGTAGTCCAAAGCGATTTTTGATTTTTTGAAATAGTGGTAATGCTATTTGAAAGCTGTTTATACGTATTAATTTGATGGTGGTACGAAAACCAGCCTGTGAAATAAAGTGTACTTAAAACAGCTATGATGCTAACAGCTGCTGCAGAGCTGTATTGAAGAAATCTTCTGAATGCAATTGTTTTCGAAAGTTTATTGATTTTAATAAGAGCATCGTGTGTATTTTCGGCTTTTTTTAAGTTTTTGAAAAACATGTTGTATTTTGCATGTTCGTTAAGCTCGGTTATCAATTTGATATTGTTGTAAAAATCAGCTTCTAAATCAGGATTTTCAATAAATATTTTATTCAAATAATCTAACTCCTCTTGAGTTATGGTTCCGTTTACCTTTTTTTCGCTAAGTTCAAATAAGTGGATGTGATTCATAAACTAGAGTTTTTGGTAAATTTTTTTTAATCGCAATAAACATTTATATTTTTGATTTTTAGCATTTTCTGAATTTGTGTACCCCATTTTTTCTGCAATTTCTTGCATGGATAATTGTTCGATATAAAATGCTGTTAAAATTGTTTTACAAGGTTCGCCGAGTGTTTCCAAGCTAAGTTTTAAGTTGCGTTGTGCTTTTACTTTTTCTTCGGCTTCTTCCATCAATAATTCATCTTCACTTAATAATTGGTCAAAATCCTCAATTTCGGGAGTGTTTTTATTTTGACGTCTGAGTTCTGTTAGCCATAAATTGCGTGCAATTGAGTACAGATAGGTGTTTAATTGACATGATAATTGAAAATGCTCTTTCTGTGTGTTGTGAAAAAGCACCATCATTGCTTCTTGAAATATATCCTTGGCATCGTCGTCGTTGCCGCCATTAAGTCTGATGTAATTGGCAACCGAAGGATAATATTTTTTATAGGCATAGGTAATGGCCATGGTATTATTATTCTTAATTCCTTGTATTATAGTGCTTTCGTCTAGTGAAAGTTTGTTTTTCATTGACTATAATTAATGTAAAAATGAATACAAAAGTAACCCATCTTTAATTTAAAAAAAAATTTTGATGAGTTGGGTTACCTTTTCATTTTTTAATATATAAATGAGCGAATAAATTGTTTAACTTAAAATTTAAAAAAATGAAAAAAGCTATTTTCGGTATTTTCGTAGTTTCGATGTTTGCATTAGCATCATGTGGTGGTAACAAAGACGAACAACAATCAGCTTTAGATTCTTTGAACCAAGCTTTAGATCAAGCAGTTCAAGATTTAAACACTCAAGTTGATTCATTAAACGCTACAATGGATACAACTGCTACTCAACCAGCTCAGTAATATTGAAACTTGGAAAACAAGCATAATAAAAGCCGCTCATTGAGCGGCTTTTATTATTTTAAAAAAGAGGGCTCATCTGAGCCCTCTTTAATTTTATAGTTTTGTAAATCGTTGGTTAATGGTCAAGCCATTTATTTTGGAACGTAAAATATAAATTCCTTGTTTTAGACCACTAACATCAAATTGGAATTGACTATTGCCAAATGTGTTTTTCGCTTCAATTTCTAGTTTTCTGCCCATCAAATCGTAAATTTCAAATTGAGCTGTATTCACATCCACATCAACCACTTCAAGGGTAAGGTTGTTATATGCAGGATTGGGGTATAGTACCATATGTTGTTGTAAATCGAGTTCGTCAATGCCTACAAGACATCCGATTACCTGCATAGCCAAAGAAGTGTTATATACTAAGGTGTCATTAAAAAATTGAGTAGGAGTTTTCCAATCGGTAGGAGTTTTTGCCATATATAACGTATTTAGTCCATTGATTCCTCTATTGGGAGCCATGTAAACTACAAACGTGTCTACCGGAGTATTGTACCAAAGCTGATACCCTACAAAGAATTTTCCATTAACGTTGATGGGCGTGTTAAAATGAACTGATTTATAAAATGGAGGACCAAAGTTATTAATGATCTCATCTTTGTATCCAAGTATATTGCCTGGTTTTCCTGTTAACGAATCAACCTCCCAAACAGTGAAGCGAACTTTATTATTGGGTGCAGCACCGTATGCTTTTACTACCGGAACTAATAATCCGCTTACGTTTGTATAGGTATAATTGACTTGTTTGTCTGCATAGTATTTGTATCCCAATTGATTATGTCCGGGAATATAACCCCATTTATTGGGAGCAAGATGAATAAATACTAATGGATGTTCACCTTGTTTTATGTTAGAAGTTGTATCGCAGAAGCCATTTGGATCCGGCCATACTTCGGTCGTTACTACAATATAGTCGGTTTTTGTAAGTGTGTCGCTAAAGCTGCCATTGCTTACTACAAGTCTTACATCATATATGCCGGGTGAACTGTAGGTAATGTTTGCCGGATTTTGAACGGTTGAAGTTGCCGGAGTTCCACCTTCAAAATACCAGTTCCATGATGTAATAGGTCCGGTTGATAAATCTTCAAAGCTTACATTTCCACCTTGTACGACTAAACGTGTTGTAATGGCATGGAAGTTAGCATGAACAGAGTCAACATTCGAGGGATCGAAAACGCAAATATAATCGTGTTTAACTAACGTGTCATTACCGAGGAAGCTGTACAAAATTAATGTTACATCGTAGCAGGCAATTGAATCATAAGTAACTCCTGTTGGGTTTTGGTTTGTGGAAGTGTAGGGAACAGCTCCTTCAAATATCCATACCAATGAATCATAAAATCCGGTTGAAAGATTTGTGAAATTGATGCTGTTTCCGGCTGGGATATCGGTGTAGTCTGCAATAAAATCAGCATGTGGGGCGTCGCTTGAATCAATTACAGTAATATAATTTGATTTTATTTCGCTATCGGATGTATTCCCGTTTGAGGCGGTTAATGTTACATTATAAACACCAGGAGTATTATATGTTACAGATGGGTTTTGAGAAGTAGAGCTGGTAGGTGTTCCACCGGGGAAGCTCCACGACCATGTTGTGGGTGAGTTAGAGCTTAAATCTGTAAATTGAACGGTGCCTCCAACTAATATTGACGTGGGCGTAGCAGAAAAATCAGCATGAACAGCATTGGGGTCATAAACTTCAACATAATTTTGCTTGGTTAAGCTATCCGATGAGATCGTGTTGGTTGCTTTTAATTTAACTGCATATAAACCAACTGCATTGTATTGAATACCGGTTGGGTTTTGTATTGTAGAGGTAGCCGGAGTGCCACCTGTAAACGTCCATTCCCATGTTGTCGGCGAACCGGTAGAAAGGTCAGTAAAATCAACAGTGCCACCTACCGGAATAGATAATGGAGTGCCGGAAAAGTCAACATGAATGGTGTCGGGAGAGCTCATGGTACATGCTGTTGATTGGCCAAGTTGTTCCAATGGGCCACCGGGAGCAAAACATGCTTGTATTCTGGTTTTTTGGTCGGGGGTGAAGTTAGCATAGGCAATGTCGTCAACATAATCCATAAAATTCATGAACATAATACCGGGAGCATTGGGTGAACAAGCGTCCGTTACAGGAGCAGTTGGATTTCCATAGGTTTCTACATCTTGCGGAGGGGTGTCTGCACATTGGTCATCGGGGCTACATCCACTTTGGTCACCCCAAATGTGAATAAGATTGAAGCAGTGACCGATTTCATGGGTTCCGGTTCCTCCTAAATCGTAGGGTGCTGCTGCACCTGTTACGCCGGTATATTCCCAATGGTTAACTAAGCCAAATTCGTTGCTAAGTGGTGGAGTAGGGTATAGGGCATATCCGCACAATCCGTTTCCTAAATCACACACCCAAAGGTTTAAATATCGATTGGGGTCCCATGCATCTAAACCTCCCTGGGCATAATGTTTAACACCACTATTTGTTCCCCATTGTGGTCCGGAATAATCTCTGCGTTCAATACCCGTAGTGGGATTTCCATTCGGATCGACTTGAGCCAAACAAAATTGAAGTTCGGTATTGGCTTTTAGGTTTGAAGCAAAAGGTCCCATGGAATGGGGATTTAGTCCGCCATAGTCTTGATTTAAAACTTGTATTTGCTCTGTTATTCTTGAATCGGGGAATTGAGCATGTTGAGTAGGAGAAAGCACAATATGAACGACAATGGGAACAGTAACTACCGCCTTTGGAGAATAGCCATTAGGGTGTTCGGCAACAAATTTTGCGGTAAACTCCTGAAGTTTATTGTACCGCTCTAAATATGTTGGATCCGACTGAATGAGTTGTTGATGAATTTCGTCCGTAGCGCATTTCCTTCTGCGTTGTGGTTGTTCTTGAGCAAAAAGCTCAATTATAAAGAAAAAGGCAAAAACTAAGGTAAAAACTTTTTTCATATGCATGGATGTTTTTATTGCTGTAAATGTAATGAATCTCTTTTAAAAATCTATATGATTAGACGAGTTTTTTTTCTGAATAGTTGCTTGAAAAATGAGGATGATTCGAAAGGGTTATAAAATCGTAGTCGTTTTTTAACTTCGCTCAGAATATGGCCCTTAGTTATTAGATAAAAAAAGCTGTCTTCATTTCGAGACAGCCTCCTTCTTTTTATAATCTTATTGTTGTTGATTTTCCGGTTTAGGGAGCAGAACTTTTCGACTAAGTTTCAGTTTACCTCTGTCGTCAAATCCTATTAATTTGACTTGAATTTTTTGTCCGACATGCAGCACATCGTCTACTTTTTTCAACCTCGACCATTCGATTTCGGATATATGCAACAATCCTTCTTTACCGGGGAATAGTTCTACAAAGGCACCGTAATCCTGAATCGATTTTACAACAGCATCGAATACTTCTCCTACTTCTAACATGCCTGTAATTCCTTTGATGCGTTTAATGGCTGCTTCGATTGATTCGGCATTGTTTCCACTAATTTCAACCACTCCTTTATTTTCAACTTCTTCAATAACAATAACGGTATTGGTAAGAGCCTGCATTTCTTGAATAACTTTTCCGCCGGGACCAATTACAGCTCCAATTTGATCTTTAGGAATGATCATGCGAACAATTCTTGGTGCATGAGGTTTGAAATCGGGACGAGCTTCGGGCATGGTTTCTAATATTTTTCCTAAAATATGTAAACGTCCTTCTTTTGCTTGAGCCAATGCTTTGCCCAAAACTTCGTACGATAAACCGTTCACTTTTATATCCATTTGCGTAGCAGTTATTCCGTCTTTGGTACCGCATACTTTAAAATCCATGTCGCCTAAGTGGTCTTCGTCGCCAAGTATATCAGATAAAATGACATAACGACCTGTTTTTTCGTCGGATATCATACCCATAGCAATGCCCGAAACCGGTTTTTTGATTTTAATACCGGCATCCATAAGTGCAAGTGTTCCTGCGCAAACAGTAGCCATAGAAGATGAACCGTTTGATTCTAAAATATCCGAAACAACTCGAATGGTATATGGATTTATTTCCGGTTCAGTTGGTATCATTCGCTTTAAAGCACGATGGGCTAAGTTGCCATGTCCAACTTCTCTACGACCTACGCCTCTATATGGGCGTGCTTCGCCGGTGGAAAAAGGTGGGAAGTTGTAGTGTAAAATAAAGCGTTCGTAACCTTGAATAACAGCTCCGTCAATCATTTGTTCGTCTAATTTTGTTCCCAACGTAACGGTGGTAAGCGATTGAGTTTCGCCTCGAGTGAAAATAGCCGAACCATGAGCCATGGGTAAATAATCTACTTCGCACCAGATAGGGCGAATTTGATTCATTTGTCTACCATCGAGTCGGATGTTTTTGCTTAAATAAAATTCGCGAACTACATCTTTTTCTAAGTTTTTGTAGTAGCGTTTTACCATAGGTGTAAGCTCTTCTCTGGTTTCTTCGGGCAGCGTGGCGATAAATTCTTCTCTAATTGCTTCGAGTAGTGAACTGCGTTGATGTTTATCGGTAATGCCTTGTTCAAGGACGTTGTATATTCTTTGATAAGCAAATTCGTGTAACGATTGTTTTATGGTTTCGTCATTTTTTTCGTGGCAATATTCGCGTTTTTTTACTTGAAGCTGTTCTGCAAGTTCCATTTGTGCTTTGCAATGTGTTTTAATTTCTTCGTGTGCTAAGCGAATGGCTTCAATCATATCTTCTTCGGAAGCTTCATTGAGCTCGCCTTCAACCATTAAAATGTTATCATATGTAGCACCAACGATCATATCTATATCGGCATTTGCGAGTTCTGAGCGTGTAGGGTTTATAATAAATTTGCCATTTATGCGTGCTACTCTAACTTCTGATATAGGTCCGTTAAATGGCACATCGCTGACGGCAATGGCAGCAGATGCAGCTAATCCTACTAATGAATCGGGCATGGTTTCGCCATCCGATGAAATTAAGTCAACATTTACAAATGTTTCGGCATGATAATCGTCCGGAAATAGAGGGCGTAAAGCTCTGTCCACTAAACGTGAGATTAGGATTTCGTAATCTGAAGGGCGAGCTTCTCTTTTTAAGAATCCGCCGGGGAAACGCCCTGAAGCAGCATATTTTTCGCGATAGTCAACAGAAAGTGGCATAAAATCTACGTCTTCTTTTGCTTCGGGAGCAGAAACGACTGTTGCTAACAGCATGGTGTTGTTCATGCGAACAACAACCGAACCATGTGCTTGTTTGGCTAATTTCCCGGTTTCGATGCTAATAATTCGTCCGTCACTTAAAGGAATTTCTTTTTTAATTAAATTGTACATAACTAATTTATATGTGTTTATAAATAATAAAAAAGGCAATTTTTAATTGCCTTTTATTTTCTTAAGTTCAACTTGCTCACAATAGCACGATATCTTTCAATATCCTTGTTTTTTAGGTAGTTAAGCAATTTTCTGCGTTTACCAACCAGTTTTACAAGTGCTTGCTGGGTTGAAAAATCTTTGCGATTGTTTTTCAAATGTTCGGTTAAATGAGCAATACGGAACGAGAACAATGCGATCTGGCTTTCTGCAGAACCAGTATCTACGTTACCCTTACCGTAAGACTCGAATAATTCTTGCTTTTTTTCTGCAGTTAAATACATAATCTTATGGTTTATAATTTTAGAATGGCAAAGGTAGTAATTATTTTAATACAAATTACTTTTTACTTATTTTTTTTGCATAATTGGTTTGGATTAAAAATTGAGCTATTTTTGAAAAAAAAAAGAAATGTTAAAAATTATTCCTATTGTGCTCTTTTTCATATCGTTAAATCTTTATTCACAGGATTCGACTAACATAGCTAAAAAATATTTTGCTATCAGTTTGCAACCCAATTTTCAGGGAATTGTAACGTATGCCATCATCGAAATAAATAAAGAAGGCAAGGTTGTTAACAGAATTTTTATGAAGCGTCAGGACTGGTTGTTGCAAATGGTCGGAATGCAAAAATCCATTGCAAATCCCGAAGGGAAAAATTTGATGAAAGAAGCCGGCATAGAAGGCCCTGAGATTTTAGACGATTTATGGAAATTGCGATATGGCGAGGCTCCTTACGAAGGTACGAAGGAAAAAGGTTGGGCTGCTAAAGCTCGAATGCCCAGCGAAGGACAAATGCAAATGTTAGCAAAATTTGGCATTCGTGCCATAAACGATTATGTTTATGGACAGGCATTGCTCGATTTGCTCAATGCAATGGAAGATCCGGGTTGGGTTTCTGAATATCAGAACAAATAATGATACTTTTACGAGGTATATTCAATGAAATTATTTAAGTATCGTTCTCCGGTATCGCAAATAATGGTTACGATGTTCTGATATTGATTTCTTTTGGCTAATTTTAATGAAGCAAAAACGTTTGCTCCGGACGAAATTCCGCATAAAATTCCTTTTTTTGCCAGTAATAATGACATTTGGTAGGCTTCTTCATTTTGAACGGTCATTATTTCGTTATAAATGGTTGTATTTAACGTTTTGGGAATAAAACCGGCTCCAATACCCTGAATTTTATGAAGAGATGTATTTCCACCTGATAAAACAGGTGAATCATACGGTTCTACCGCTACAATGTGGATATTTGATTTTTGTTCTTTAATATATTTGCCAATACCACTAATACTTCCACCTGTGCCAACACCTGCAACAAAAGCATCTATTTGCCCATGCATGGCTTGCCATATTTCAGGACCTGTAGTTTTATAGTGTATTTCGGGATTAGCCGGATTTTCAAATTGGTAAGGTATATATGAGTTATTCAATTCACGGGCTAACGATTCGGCTTTTTCGATAGCTCCTCTCATGCCTTTTTGAGCCGGAGTTAAAACGAGCTCAGCTCCATACAATTGTACAATTTTTTGGCGTTCGATGCTCATGCTTTCGGGCATTACAAGGATTAATTTGTAACCTTTTACGGCGCAAATCATGGCTAATCCTATACCGGTATTACCGCTGGTAGGCTCTATAATGATGGAATTTTTGTTTATTAAGTTGTTTTTTTCAGCATTTTCAATCATGGCCAATGCTATTCTGTCTTTTATGGAGCCTCCCGGATTAAAAGATTCCATTTTTAGAAAGATAGAATAAGATTCAATTTCAACTAAGATAAGTGGAGTGTTGCCAATATGATTGAGGATTTCCATAACCATTTAATTCTTAATTTTTAAAATTTCGCTCATTATTTGATGAATGGCTTTTTCGGAGATGGGCTTTGTTAAATAAAAATCGAACCCCTCACTTAACGCTGCTTTGATATCGTCCTCCATAGCAAAACCACTTTGAGCTACTACAATGACAGAAGGGTTGACAGTTTTAATTTTTTTCATTAGCTCAAAACCATTCATATCTGGTAATTTAATGTCGGTAAAAACAATTTTAAATTTCTTGGTTTTAAAGATTTCTAATGCTTCGAGAGCGCTGTATGCTACGATTGTTTTTTTGCAGTATTTGCTTAAATGATAATCAAGTAAGCTTGCCGAAGCCTTGTCGTCTTCAACAATAAGTATTTGTTCGCAGGGGTGATGTTGTGTAGCGATAACTGCCTGTTCTTCTTGAGTTTGATTTTCAATGGTGCTTTGTTGCTTGGCGGGTAGCTTTATTTTAAAGGTGGTACCTTTGTCTTTTTCTGATGATAATTCAATGGTTCCATGAAGCATTTCTACATAGGCTTTTACAATAGATAGCCCAAGTCCCACTCCTTCGTATGGTTTGTCTGCCCTATTATCGACTTGCATAAAGCGGTTGAAAATAATATCGTGTTTTTCTTTTGGTATGCCGATACCGGTATCGTTTACTATAATTTCGATATGCTCGTTCTGATATACATAACCAAATTCTACAAAACCTTTATGTGTATATTTTATGGCATTTTTAACTAAGTTTATAACAATTGATAAGAATTTTGATTTGTCTGTTTCAATAAGTAGCCTTTCAGGATACGTTGGATTAAGTAAAAGTTTTAAGTCTTTAACTTGGGCTTCTAACAGAAAATTTTCATACAGTAAAGAGAATTCTTTTTCAACTTCAATGGTATTATTTTCAATTTTTATTTCACCGGCATTAATTTTAGAAACCTCTAATATGTCATTGATTAGATTAAACAATCGGTCGGAACTTTGGCTGATTACGTGAAGGTATTTTTGGCGTTCTTCTTCGGTAGTGGGTGTGTGCTTTAAAATTTCTGTAAATCCGATAATTGAATTCAGCGGTGTGCGGATTTCGTGGCTCATATTAGCCAAGAAATTAGCTTTAAGTTTTTCGTTTTGTTCAGCTTTTTCTTTTGCTCTTAACAAGTCTTCTTGCATTTGTTTTTGTTTTGTAACATCCAATTTAACAGCTACAAAATTTGTTATTTCATTGCTTTCTTTATTTAATATAGGCGAAATACGTGCACTCTCCCAATAAAAGGTACCGTCTTTTTTCTTATTGTATAGCTCTCCAACCCATGTCTCACCCGATAATATTGTTTCCCACAATTGCTTGTAAAAATCTTGATGGTGTTTCCCTGATTGTAGTATCTTTGGGTTTTGTCCAATTGCCTCTTGAACCGAGTAGCCTGTTATTTGGCTGAAATATGGATTTACATATTGAATGGTGCCATAAACATCGGTAATGACAATACTTACCGGTACGTTTTGTATTGCTTTTTCAAATAAAAGTAATTGTTCCTGTGTTTTTTTTAGCTTTGTAATATCGATAAAACTTACAGCAAATTGTCCTTTTTGTGGCGAGTAGGCATTTACTAAATACCAACGATCGAGTACTTTCCAATAATTTTCGAAACTTAATCGCTGATTTTCTAATGCAACTTTACCATAAATTTCTATCCAATACTGTTCTGTTTCGGGCCATAACTCTTTTACGGTTTTACCGATAATTTCTTCTTTTGAATTCGTATGGGTTAGCGATAAAAAAGCTTCATTTATTTCGATAAATCTGTAGTCAACAGGCTTGCCATTCTTGTCTGTTATAATTTCATTCAGTGCATAGGCTTCGATTAGGTTATCGAAAAGATTTTTAAATTTTTGTTCACTTAATACAACGTCGGTTTTGTCGTGAACAATAGAATATAAGACTTCTTGGTTGTTTAAAATTAGCTTGCTGCTATATACTTCTACATGTTTTATTTCTCCGTTTTTTAACCGATGTTTAAATCTAAAGAAATTACGTTGCCCTGTTTTTGCTTCTTGAATGGCAATTTTTATTTCTTCATCGGTCATGGTGTTGATTTGGTTAATATTTAGATGGGTTATTTCGTCATGGGTATATCCATAAAAATTGCAGGCCGCTTTGTTTGCGTTTAAAATATTTCCTGTAGTGGGGTCAATTATTAATTTTATTGAAAAACTTTCTGTAAAAAGTGTTTTAAAAAGGTACTCATCTACCCGCATTTCATGTATGGATACAAGTATTTCGTTCTCTTTATAAGGGATTAGATAAGCTTGGTAATGTTGTGTTTGATTTTCAATGGTTAATTCGTATTCAACTTTTTGTGTTTTATTGGTTATACATAATGTCTCGATTTTTTCATGAATTTTAGCCGAAACATCATATGGCAAAACTTCGCTTATATTTTTATTTAAAAACTTTTCGGGTTCGGTATAAAGTTGAATTTTATGGGCATTGTAAAATTCTTTTATTATTCCTTTTTTAGTAATGAAGAACAGAAGGTGTGGTATTTGTTGAATAATGGAAGTTAATTTTTCGTCTTTTTCTATTAAAAGCTTATTGAGTTTTTTGATGGAGGTTAAATCGTTCGCTATTCCTATTATTGCTTGTTGATTATTAATATTTGTAATGGATGCAGAAACTTCAACCTCAATAATTTCATTAGTTAACGTGATGATTTTTTGATATAGTTTTACTATCGGTTTTTTATTTTCAATGAGTTCTTTCATGCTTTGTGTAACAGACTGAATCGAATCGGGATGAATAAATCCGATAAATGGTTTACCTAAAAGATCTTCTTTCTTAACTGCGTTTATAAGTTTAACGGCTTCATGGTTAACATAAATAATTTTTTGGTCGGCATATATAAAAATAGGATTGGGTGCGATATCCATTATTTCCTTAAACGCAAAATCGTTTGATTGCATAGGAGATGTTTTTTTTTCAAAAATACAAAAAAAGCTGCCCAACGAGACAGCTTTTATAAATTTTAGTTTTAGATTATTATTAATGTTTGCAACATCCCTTGCCTTGTCCTTCTCCTTTGTGTTCACCACATCCATTGCCTTGCCCGTGTTGGTGTCCATAACCGTTACCATTCATATGGCCATTCCCCCCACAGCAATTGCCTTTATTTCCATGCATTTTACCACAGTTTTTTGCATCGAAAACAACTTTTTGTTTATCGGTCAGTAAATTTCTTACCGCTTGACGGTGAGCTTCATTTTTTTTCATGATATCGTTCTGAAGAGCGGTAATTTCGTCAATGGTTTTATTAATAGCAGCGTTATCAACTTTTTCAGCTGATTGGAGGGTTCTAAGATGAGCTCTTTTTTCAGCAACTTGATTTTTTGCTTGATTGACTTCTTTTAAGTGTGCAATTTGCAAATCTTCAATCTTTTTGCTTTGCTCCGAAGTTAAATCAGGAATGTCTTGCCACATTTTTCCGTTGCAACAAATAGGGGTTTCTGTTGTTTTGTCGTCGGTTTTAGTTGTTGTTTGTGCCAAAAGGCTTGAACCTAAGAAGGTTAACACTACAAATAAAAGATTCATTTTTTTCATACAATATTTTTTTTGGTTTCTGTCAGTTAGATTAAAGAAATGATAAAAGGTTTAATGGCGCAAAAAAAAATTATTGAATTATTGTAACTGCTCCACTTTCTTCGTGAAGAATTCCATTAAAGTCTCTGAATTTGGCTAACCATGTATAAGTGCCGATGGGAGCTACTTTGCCGTTCTTTACTTTGCCATTCCAAACTTCTTCAATGTTGCCGGATGTCCAAATGACTTCTCCCCAACGGTCAAAAACTTGTAAGTTAAAAGTTGCAGAATCGATACCATTTCCAAATAGCCTGAAGCCATCGTTAATGCCGTCATCGTTCGGACTGAATGCCGAAGGAGCATAGAATGTATAAACATCTTCAACGACAACGGTACCTTTTACTGTATCAACACAACCTTTATCTGAAAAGACGACCATCATTACTTCGTAAGTACTTGGGATGGCAGGGTACATATGACTTGGTTGGTAAATATTGGATGAATCGCCATCGCCAAAATACCATTGTACACTATCCGCCAATGTTGAATAATTGATAAAATCAAACAATGGTTTAATAATATTAGCTCGGAGCGGATTCGGTTCAAATCTGCCGGTAGGATTTGGATAAACGGTAATCCAGTTTGGATATGTGTTGGTTATTTTACATCCGTATTTAGTAGTAACGGTTAATATAATGGTATATACTCCATCTTCTTTGAAAATGTGTGTAGGATTTTGAGTATAAGCTGCTTCGCCATCACCAAAATTCCAAATATAGGTTTGTCCATCGTCAGGACTTCCATCATTAAATACGACTGTTAAGGGTTCGCAACCTCTTATGATGTCCGAACTCGGATTTAATGGTGGATTTGGATATATGTAAATAGGTATATTGGCAGATGCCGTATAATGACAACCGTCGGTTACCATCAATTGGTAATCTTGGCTGAGATTGGGGTAAAGATGTATCGGGATAGGCGTTTGTTGTTGGTTTAGGTTATAGGTATAGGGTCCTCCATTTCCACCGGAAGCAGACGGGTAAATGCTAAACAATTCGCCCGGGCAAATTGAGTCGTTGCTTGTAAAGTACGTTAATTGAAGGGGAGGATAAATATATACCAATAAATTGTCAGATGCTTGGCAATGTCTGGAGTCGGTTACTGTAACATAATAATTGGTAGAAACTTGAGGTGATACGGTTATGGTTTGTTGGGTTTGACCGGTGTTCCATTGCAATGAGTATGGGAACGTCCCTCCTGTTACTGAAGCTGTTATAGAAACCGAAGAGTCCTTGCACATAAAAATGGTATCGGGTATATCGATAAAAAGTTTGTTGGGCTCGTAAATAAAATCACTTGCTTTTACAGTACAACCGTGCATATCGGTTACTGTAACGGTATAATTCCCTTGTAATGCATTGGTAATAAACGAAGCTACTCCGCCATTGCTCCAGTGATAATAATAAGGAGGCGTGCCGCCAGTTACTACCGTAAAAATTTTTCCATCCATTGCACCAAAACAAGATATATCCGTTTTTTGTAAACTGAGTTGAAGTAAGGGTGGATTATTTATTTGTACAGTGGTAGGATTCGAAACACATCCATGTTGACTAACCGTTAACGAAACACTGAAAGAGCCATCGGTGGAATAATTGATAAAATAAGGACCGCCTTGGCTTCCGCTAATAATATTTGCTTGTCCAAAATTCCAGTTATAAACTACGGCGCTGTCCACCATTCCGGTAAAGGTTACCAGAGTTGTATCTGAGAAGCAGTTAATATTTTGTATCGTAAATGTTGAAGTTGGAGTGTAATTATAAATTATTTTAACTGTATCTGAACTGGTGCATCCGTGGTTATCTTCGAGCCATTGATATTGGTAAATGCCATGCATCGATACGGTAGCCTGTGTTGTGGGGTTATGGTTGTTTGCAATTTGAGAAAAACCGGGACCCGAAATTTGCGACCAGGTTCCTATGCCATATGATGGTTGTGCTTGTAATAAGTACGAAAGCGAACATATTGAATCTAATACTCCGGCATTGGCGTTGGGTTGATTCCATAATGTAACAGTAACCATATCGCTTTGTACACATCCGTAACCATTATCTTCCGTCCATTGAAGTGTGTAAATTCCTTCTGTAGTTGTAGAAACCGAAGTGGTAGCTGAAGTACTATCGTTAAAATTAATTATACCGGGTCCGGCAACTTGGGTCCATGTTCCATTTCCTACACTTGCAACAGCTTCCAACGTTGCGTTCAATTGACATAAGTTGATATCAGTACCTGCATTTGCAACTGGCATTGTGGTGAACCTGATTAAAGTTGTGTCAGTTGAGGTACAACCATTGTTATTTTCACTCCAAACAAATGTATATAAACCATCGGTACTAACTGTTACACCGGTATTTGCTAAATGATTGTTGGTGAAGTTAACGGTTCCCGGTCCGCTTGCTGTCCAAGTACCGATACCAACCGTTGGTATTGCTTGCATCGTATATTGGTGGCTACAAACAGCATCATCAGGCCCCGCATTTGAGTTGGGTGGTGCAATTATATTTACTGTTATATCATCGGTTAATGTACATCCGTTTCCGGCTGTAACAGTTACGGTATAAGTTGTTGTATGGGTAGGGGTTACGGTTAATGTTGCTCCGCTTTGACTTGTATTCCATGTATAAAACTGTCCTCCATGCGCTGTTAACGTAACGGAATTTCCCTGACAAATACTAGTATCGGGACCAAGTATGGGAGGAACAACACCGCCAACGGAAACGTTAAAATTGCCGGTATAGGAACATCCGAAAACGTCATAAACTGTGGCTGTATAAGGAAATGTTCCAATAGAATCTGCAATCATATAACCGGTCGTGTCGGTAATATTTTGAAAGTTATAACCTTGAAAAGTTACATAATCGACCGGAACACTGTATGTCCACCCCGATAGCAACGCTTGATTTTGTAGGGTTAGCGACCACCAAAATACCCAACCATCATCAATACCCCAATTGTCGCATATTTCTATACTCCATGTCCCGTTAAGAGGACAGCCAACTAAACCTGTTAATGGGTTTTGAGGTTGAATATAATTTGTATGAGCCAGTTGATCAGTAGCAGGAATGGGGCTTGTTCCTGCATCTAAATTATTAAGAAGCCCTTGTGTAGGATAGATTTCTGACCAGCAATATGTCCAACCGGTTCCTTGTTGGCAACCCGGCGGGTTAGCAGTACAAGCACCACAGTCTTGATCAGCAGCTTGACCTAAATACGAGCCTCCCGAATTATCATAACTGTCTAATACAACACTTTGTCCGTTGGGGCAAATAATTCTGAATGATAAGTCTCCGGCAAAAGAATGCTCCATGTTGATGCAAATTTCAGAAATATCTGAAGCAGCTTGTATAGTGGATCCTGGAGGAAAATTAGTGAAAGTAACGGGTGTTCCATAGCATTGCTGAGGGCAGTTTGGACCATCCGGTATATAAGTTACGGTATTATATTGTTCGGTTTGAGTTAATGATGTATTGGATGTAGTAACAATTATAGAAGTAGGGTCGGCAGTAGCACTAATAAATAGTGAATCGCCGGTACATAAATCGGAAGGAGGGTTAACTGTTACAATATGTTCGGAAGCAATTCTAACTCGAATATAAAATTGTTGTGTACTTACACAGCCATGATTATCTGTAATGGATAAAAATACATTGTATCCTCCTACTATTGCATACGAATGTGTAACCGTTTGTCCATCTGCTGTTTGACCATCTCCAAAAATCCAATGAAAAACACAGTTTGATGCATCCTGATGATACAAGATATCGTTTTCAGGGAAAACACTTGCATTGGCCAATGCAGAGAATGTTAGCGTTTCGCCCTGGCAAATATCCATATACATAAAGCCGTTTTCTAAATGAGGAGTGGGAGAACAGTTTGCAAAATCAAGTTGCGGAACAATGCTTTGGCACATTTGACCACATAATATGGTTGCATTCCATCCTGCACCGGTATTACTCCCATTGGTTTTTAATCGAACAGTAAGACTTCCGCTTGCATTTGATAGCGATGCTTGCACCATGCTATTTCCATTGATTAGTGGGTTGAAGTTGTTGTTGTGTTTGCTTAGTAATGGTGATGCAGTAGAAGGACCATCATAAATATATAGTGTATCGTCGGCAGCAACATCAAAATTAGCAAAACTTATTCTGACGTGTGTGTTAGGTGCAACATTCCCTTGTAACGTTATCCAATAATCTTGGTTATTTCCATAATTTGCAGAGCTGGTTCCACTATCGTAAAACCAATAACCGCAATATTGACCGGAAGTATTATGTGTTGTTGCATCCAAATTTACTATTTGGTTCTGCGAAAATAGGTTAATTGAAATTATAAATAACAATGTTGTTATTAAAATTGTTTTCATATATAATTGGTTAAATAAAATCGTGTCAATTTTGTGAAAAAAATCGCTTTTCTTCTAAAATAATATAAAGTGTAGAGTATCATTGTCAATGTGGTTTTGACGAAAATTTTCGTTGTAAATAATCTTTTGAATGTAAAATCAATAAGTAATCCGTTCCTTCGATACTATAGCTATGATTTTCATTTGGAAGAAATTCTACGGGTAATAGAAAAATATTGATGGAAGAAATATCAATTTTTCCGCTTTTAAAACACGATTCGGGTAATGATATTAACGAAGCTTTACTGATTTCTTCGGGTTTTGCATATTTTTTATCGGTTATTCTGAATCCATTTTCGCATACAAACTTATAATATTCCAATGAGTCGGGGTGATGTGATTGTAGGTAGTTGAACCGTTCATTGCCAAATGCTTGTTGTAATTTTTTTAGATCTTGGTTTTGTGCATAGGTTTTACTAAATATACCTATTAAAATAAATATCAAAAGATAACGACCACATTTCATAAAAAAATATTTTTGATTTATAGACGTAAAGTTAATAAAAAGGTTGCTTCTTTTTATTTTTATGATTTTATTTTGAAACTTCTTCTCAAAAATAGTATGACAGGATGTTGTTTGTTTTTTCGAACGAAATGAATTCCGCAATTTTGGCACGAATCGATACAGTTTCCACATGCAATACATTCTTTGTTGTCAAGATAACTGGTGCGTTTACGCCGCATGATAGCATTGATATCGCACGAATCGTTACAGTTTTTACAACTGGTGCATGCTGTTTTTTTATAGCCCAAAATAGAAGATCCGGGAATGGCTGATACCCATCCCAATGTAATGCCAATAGGGCAAATAGTTCGACAAAACGGACGATACGAAAAAATGGAGGTTAGCAATAAAAGTGCAACAAGTATTCCGCTGATTATTTCGTAGTTATAGTTCAAGTTAATATTAAAAATAGCTTTAAATGGGTCAATTTTACACCAAAAAATTTCACCCATAATGAGTAATTGTAAAACTAAGGCTATTAAAAGAACGTACCGTATAAATTTAATATAATAGGCTGTTTTTTCTTTCTGAAGCCATGCTTTTGCTTTTGGATGGAATAAGAATTCTTGCAGTGCTCCCATATGACAAACCCAACCGCACCAGACTCTTCCAAAAATATACGTTAGCGGAATTAATCCTAAAAACCATAGCATCGTAGTCCAATCGACATCAACTCTGCGTATAAATAAAATGGTGTTCTCGAAACTGCTTATCATGCATGGGCAAGCCCCATTATAAAAGCCAAAAAAGCCTAAGCCAAGAAGTAAAAAAATCATTCTATAGTTACGCGTTTTTCTAAACCTTACAAGAATTCCGGCTATGATGGTAAGGCTTAATGCAATTATTGTTATCATCATGATGCTGCCCCATGAAAAGTCTATTGTATCGGTCTGATTCCCTTCTAATTGAGCATAGGGGCATGTAGCACAATTTCCATTACACGAAGCTGCCGTGTCGTTATTAAATTCTTTGAATTCACTAAATTCATCGGTTGTTTGTGTTGAAGTATCATCATTAAAGGGTTTAAAATCGTCTTGAGCGAAACTTATTCCCGCAATCAACAGTGAAACAAAAATAATCCAAGTTTTAAGCATTTTTTTTACATTTTAAAAACGCAAATCTATGTAAAATAAATTCTAAAAAAAAAATCAATTGGAGCCGTTATTCTTTTTGAGTAAAAGATTTTCTATTTTTAGGCAAATTATTGAAGTATGAAAACGAGAATTTTAACGATCATTTTGTTTTTGTTAATGTTCAGTTATACAGGTATATATGCTCAAAAAGAGGTTTACGATAAGGTAAAAATTTTTATTAAAGAACCATCCGATATTCAGCAAATAAGTGAATTGGGTATAGCGCTGGATGGTACATATATCAAAAAGAACGAATACATTATTGGAGAATTTTCAAGGCAAGATATCGATAAAATAAAATCAAAAGACTTTTCGGTAGAAGTCTTAATAGCCGATGTTGCCTCATTTTACGAAAAAAGGAATAAACAAGTATCCGATTCGCTTGCCATGAAAAAAAAAACCGTAGAAAATGCAAGCTGTTTAAACGATAAATATCCTACTCCACATTACTTTACGTTGGGATCGGTGGGTGGATATTATTCTTATGAAGAAATTATGGCGCAATTAGATAGTTTGCATCAACGTTTTCCTCAATTAGTTACTGTTAAGCAGGCGTTGTCGCCAAATTCGATTGAAGGGAGAAAACTTTGGTATGTGAAAATTTCAGATAACGCTTCTACCAACGAAAACGAACCGAAAGTTTTATACACCGGTTTGACACATGCACGCGAACCAATGGGTATGCAGCAATTATTTTTCTACATGTATTATCTGCTCGAAAATTATCAAACAGACCCACGAGTTCAGTATTTGGTGGATAACCTTGAAATGTACTTTATTCCATGCAACAATCCCGATGGTTATAAGCTAAATCAAACGACCAATCCTAATGGTGGTGGTATGCATCGTAAAAATTGCCGACAAACAGGTGCCTCCAATTATGGGATTGATTTAAACAGGAATTATGGTTATATGTGGGGGTACGATAATGTGGGTTCATCTACCAATATTGAATCAGAAACATACCGTGGTACGGCTGCTTTTTCTGAACCCGAAACGCAGGCTATAAAGGCTTTTACTGAACAAATGCAGTTTAAATATATAATTGACTATCATTGTTATAGCAATGTTTTGTTGTATCCATGGGGTTATGCCAATGCTACTACTCCTGATAATTCAACCTTTAGAGCATATTCAGATTTAATGACAAAAATGAATGGTTTCTTTTATGGTACACCCTACGAAGGAGTTGGATACAATGCTAATGGCGGTTCATTTGATTGGTTTTACGGAGAACAAAGTACAAAACCCAAAATTTTGGCATGGTCTCCGGAGTCAGGAAATGCTAACGATGGCTTTTATCCTGCTTCAAATAGAATCGCAACGATTGCCAAATCGTTTATGGAAATGAATCTCTATATAGCTCGATTTGCATTAAAATATGCCGAAATAACAGATCAATCTGAACGATTCTTGACAACTCAGCAATATTTAAAATATTCATTATATAATGTAGGGATGGATTACCCAACCGATTTTACTTTAACTTTTATCCCTGTTAGCAGTGGGCTATCGGCTTCTAATAATCAGAAAAATTATACCGGATTAAACTTTTTGGAACAATTAAACGATTCAATGCAAATATTGATGGATTCAAATATTCCGGATGGAACCATTTTAAGATACTTATATAAAGTTGAAACATCTCAAGGATATTATCTAACAGACACCTTTTCTTTTGTGAAAGGAACTCCTTTAACGCTATTTACCGAAAATGGCTCAGCTATGACTCAATGGACATCAACAACATGGAATACGACAACTTCCACGTATCATTCATCTCCAAAAAGCATCACCGATTCGCCAAGTGGCAATTACCCTGAGAATTCTACCCGAACAATAACACAAAATCAGTCGGTTTCTTTATCGAATGCCGTTTATGCCGAATTATCATTCTGGACAAAATGGGATATTGAACCACTTGCAGATTATGTACAAATCCAGATATCAACAGATAATGGCTCAACATGGCAACCCTTATGTGGACAATACACACAACCGTCTTTTTTAAGTTCCACCATGGGACAACCCATTTACGATGGAATGAGAGACAACTGGGTTCAGGAACGTTTTTTATTAAACGACTACTTAGGACAAAACATCAAACTTAGAATAAAACTGTTAAGTGGCAATTCGTACACCATGCAAAACGATGGTTTTTATATAGATGACGTGCTGATTCAAGTCGTTGCAAGTCCCTCTTTAGAATCAACTAATTCGATGGATTTATTTAATTTATACCCAAATCCTGCTTCTCAAAACATATGTATAAATTACTCCATACAATCAAATGCAGTACTTAAAATTACAAATATAGTAGGACAAGAAATTAAAGAGGTACCGCTCGATGCAACCAAAAAACAAGAAATAGTGTCATTGGATAAATTAAATGGATTATATTTTTTCTGTATTGAGTCAAAACAAGGAAAAACTAAACCAAAATTAGTGGTGGTTGAATGAGAGTAGTTTTATTAGCTTTTATATTAATAGGTAGCAATATTTTTGCCCAAACTTCAGTAAAAATAGCATTGTTGAAATACAATGGGGGAGGCGATTGGTATGCCAATCCAACTTCATTACCCAATCTTATTAAGTTTTGTAATAAAGAAATAGGAACAAATATTAACACAGAACCGGCAACCGTTGATGTCGGAAGTCCTGATATTTTTAATTATCCGTTTGTTCATATGACGGGGCATGGAAATGTTTTTTTTAATCCCCAAGAAGTACAAAACGTACGAAATTATTTAATAGGAGGAGGGTTTCTCCACATCGATGATAATTACGGCATGAATGAATTTATCCGCCGCGAAATGAAAAAAGTGTTTCCCGAAACAGATTTTGTCGAATTGCCTTTTTCGCATCCGATATATCATCAAAAATTTCCTTTTCCCAAAGGGCTTCCTAAAATTCATGAACATGATGGTAAAGCTCCTCAGGGATTTGGAATAATCTACCAAGGACGATTGGTTTGCTTTTATTCTTACGAAACTGATTTAGGAGATGGTTGGGAAGATACCGATGTACATAACGATCCCGAAGAAAAACATGTAGAAGCATTAAAAATGGGAGCGAACTTAATAAAATTTGTTTTTGAACAATGATGACTCATAAAATATCTATATATTTGCACATTTAAATAAATAATAAATGGTGAAAATGATTAACAAAATTGCATTTATTTCGCTGTTGCTAATTAGTTTTTGGGCGTGTAAAAGCGAAAACGAAGAAGAATATTTCGGAATAGTTAAAAACAACGATTCTACGGCATGCGATACGCTATATGTAACGTATGCTAAGCAAATTAAACCGATGCTTGATTTTGATTGTGCCTACTGCCATATGAATGACATGGTTCCGGGTTGCGATTTGGACAACTATGAGCACACCATTGCCTATATTGGTAGAACCGGAACAAAATTGTATGATTATGTCAAAAACAATGATCATCAGGGAGTTGTTCTTGATTCTTGTAAGTTGAAACAATTAAGTAAATGGGTAAAAAATCCTGTACCTTAAAAACGGATAATTATGAAAAAATTAATATCAATTTAGCATTCTTATGCTTTCAGTACGTAGTCTTTGCACAAGACGATATTCCTGTTGATAACAGTATCGCTGAAGGCGAAAGTAAAAGCATCGAAAAAGTATTTCCAACCATTCAGGTATTTAATTTCCCGACTACAACCGTGTTACATAAGGGCGAAATGAAATTGTATCTTGCTCACAGAATGGGAGTTGTTGGAACCGGATTGGATGGGCTTTTTGGATTATATCAAGCAAACTCACGATTTGGAGCCGATTTAGGATTAACTAAAAATATTACCATTGGAGTAGGCAGTACCAGCCAGCAAAAATTGTACGATGGCTATTTTAAAATTCGATTAATTCGCCAAACGGAAAAATTTCCTGTTGAACTTTCTGTATTTACTTCTGCAGTAGTAAGCACATTAAAGAAAAATTATCCTGAAGATAAGCAAGCTTCTTGGCAAAGAATGTTTTATACCAATGAGCTCATGTTTTCAAGGGCAATAACTCCAAAATTTTCTGCACAAGTTGCGTTAGCTCATGTTCATAAAAATATGGTTGCAACCAGTAAAGACAAAAATGATATTATAAGCTTTGGAGGTGCTTTAAACGTGAAAACAGGGCGAATGATATATTGGGCTGCCGAATACATGTATTTGCTTAATAATCAGATAGTATCATCAGTAGCACAACAACATATTGTTTCTTTGGGAGTCCAAATTCACACAGGACCACGCCACGTTTTTCAAATTTTCCTTTCAAATGCAGTGGGAGTTGTTCCAGGTACGATTATTACCGAAACCCAACAAAAATTTATGCCCAAAAATCTGAGAATTAGTTTTAATATACCGACAACATTTAATATTTTTAAATAAATGCCTATGAAAAAATTATTATTTTTATCCATGTTTATTGCATGTGCATTTATAGTTAAGGCACAGAAACCCGAAGTAGTATCTATTAAAGCCACCGGTGATACAGCAATGATCTTCACCGTTACTACACAAAGTTATGGTGGAACATATGCACCAAAGCATTGTCTTGCTATTTGGGTAACCGACAACAACAATGTTTTTAAGAAAACCTTAAAATTAAGGGCATCTACTTATAAAGTTCATTTGGTAAAATGGAATCAAATGTCGGGAGGTAATACGACCGATGCTATTACAGGCGTTTCAATGACGTCTCATTCAACTCATACAGTAGTTTGGAATGGTAAGGATAAAAATGGTGCTTTGCAGCCCGATGGAACCTATAAAGTCTATATTGAGTTTACCGAAAGTAACTCGGCACAAAGTACTATACCCGATGGTCCATGGGCTTCTTTTTCATTTACCAAGGGTATAAATCAAATTCAAAATCCGGCTGATTATTATTTCTCTTACAATAGTCAAAATAAATTGGTGTATAAAGCAATGACGTTACAAACATTTGGTACAACAGGTATCTCTGAAATGCTAAATGGCGGAAATGTGTCCATTTATCCAAACCCTGCAAGCGACGAATCGCAAATACGAGTATCGATTCCAAATGATACAAAATTAAGTGTTTGCATTTACAATATGGATGGAAAACTGGTTCGTCAGTTTCCATCTAAGATTTACGAAAGTGGTGAACACATATTTTTCTGGTATCCGAAGGCAGAAAATGCTAAACCTGGCATTTATTTTGTAAAAATATCATCCGGTTTAAAATATGTTACATATAAATTAATGGTTCAGTAATATGAAAAAGATTATTTTAAGTTTAGTTTTGGTATTGATTACCACAGTTGCTGTTTTAGCTTGTGAAATTACTCTTTCTATTGACGGCAAAGAAAAGTCGAAATACAAAACGGGTGATGAAGTTATTGTTAAGGTTAAAGTTGTATTAATTCACAAAAATTGCAACATTGACATAAAACAAACAAAATTTAACCAAGAAGGAATAAAAATACTTAGTGGTACGGATTGGAAAGAAGTTGAACCCGGCGTTTGGGAACGTAAACTTAAAGTTCAAATAACAGCTGCAAAAGGCGAAAAAGCAAAGATATCAGCTGTGCGAACTTGTCCTAAGGGTGGAGGTAACGAAAGTATCGAATTTCCTTTGTAATAAAAA